>DATHUN010000047.1:0-2512 GCA_035462205.1 Anaerolineales bacterium | reverse complement strand
AATCCTGGATGCGTTCCTCCAGCGGCATCGGCGGATCATCTGGCATGTATTCCTTGTTCATGATGTTCTTGAACTTCCCGAGCGCCTCGTATTCCCGGTCAGAAGCCCCACGCAAATCGATTTTCTGAAAATTCACGGTTGGATCGGACATTTCATACCTCCTGCTCTAAAGTCCGTTAGCGATAATTCGTAGCTTAATTGTAAGATTTTCACGGGCCAAAGTCAATTAGGTCTTAGTAACTATCCAGAATTTGTGGCTATTCGTCAGGAAATCACATGGTTTGTGGAAACGGTTAGAATCTCTTGAAATGGTCTTGAGTAGGAAACATGAAACTAATCATCTTTTCCGGTTTGCCGGGCACAGGCAAAAGCTCTCTGGCCGAAGCCATAGCAAGACAGCTTTCCATTCCCGTATTTGCCAAAGACTGGCTGGAAGCAACATTGTTACGAAGTGAATTGATCGCTTCCAATGCAGAGAAACTACTTGGCTCTGCGGGCTATGAATTATTAACCATACTGGCAGAGCGGCAGTTGATGCTCGGTCAATCTGCGATTCTGGATAGCGTGGCGAGCACCCAATCGATTCGCAATACATGGCAACAACTCTGTGATCGGTATGGAGCGCAATGGCGCGTCATTGAATGTATTTGTTCCGATGAGTCGTTTCATCGCGCACGATTAGCAAAACGCCAGCGAAAAATTCCTGGTTGGCACGAGTTGGAGTGGCCGGATGTACAAAAGGTGAAAGGATACTTTTCGCCCTGGAAGGGGGAGCATCTTGTCTTGGATATGATGCAACCATTCGAGAAAAACTTATCGAAGGCGATGCTGTATTGTGATTGATTGTGCGATATAATACAAATTGTCAGACAACTTTCCATAGGAGAACGTGATGACTACCATTGACCTGACCATTGAAAAGTCTCGCCGGGCAAATGCCATTAAGCGAGCCAAAGAACGCAACATAATTATCCCCACGTACGCACAAATGAAAGACCCCTCCAAAATTCCTGCCAAAGTAAAGGATGAGTTGAAGGGTATCGGACTCTGGGACATCGATCCTCGCAACCTGTTCCGGATTAACTGGCACAATGAGCCTACCGCATCCGGCGGGACGTTTGGCGGAGTCAACTACCTCGAGCTGCCCTCCTCGCTGACGGGCGTCCCGGCGCGCATCATCGCCCTGGTGGGGAAGTGGTTCCCGACCGGCGCGCATAAAGTCGGCGCCGCGTTCAGCTGCTTGGTGCCGCGACTGGTTACCGGTCAGTTCGACCCGACCACACAAAAAGCCGTCTGGCCCTCCACTGGCAATTATTGCCGTGGCGGCGCTTATGATTCCGCTCTGTTGGCATGTGACTCGATCGCCATCTTACCCGAAGGGATGTCGAAGGAGCGCTTCGAATGGCTGTCCAAAGTCGCCGGGGAGACGATTAAAACGCCCGGCTCCGAATCGAATGTCAAAGAAATCTTCGATAAATGTTGGGAGCTGCGCAGGTCGGGGCAGGACCTGATGATCTTCAACCAGTTCGAGGAATTTGGTAATTACCTCTGGCACTTCGAAGTGACCGGTCATGCCATGGAGGAAATCCTCCAAAACGTAATGGGACCCCATGACCGTTATCGTGGCATGGCATCGGCAACCGGTTCAGCCGGGACAATTGCCAGCGGCGACTATCTAAAGAAGCTCTTCCCCGACAGCAAGATCGTCGCCAGCGAAGCGCTGCAGTGCCCGACCCTTCTGGAAAACGGATTCGGCGCCCACCGTATTGAAGGCATCGGCGACAAACATGTTCCATGGATTCACAACACGAAAAACACCGATGTCATCACCGCGATTGACGACAACGCCGTGGCGAACATCGCACGCCTCTTCAACGAGGAAAATGGACGCGCCTACTTGGTCGAAAAGGGCGTGCCCGAATCTCTAATCCCAAGTCTTGATTTGCTCGGTTTCTCAGGAATCTCGAATGTCCTCTCCTGCATCAAAGCCGCCAAATATTATGAGATGGGCGAGAACGACATCATGCTCACTGTCCTGACCGATTCTATGGAACTATATCGCTCGCGCCTGCACGAAATGCAGCAAGAGTTTGGTGAATATAGCGAGCGGGATGCGGCCGCCGATTTCGCTCACTACCTGCATGGCCAGTCGACAGACAATATGCTCGAGCTGCGCTACACAGATCGACGCCGCGTGCACAATCTGAAATACTACACCTGGGTCGAGCAGCAAGGACGCACATACCAGGAGATCCAGGCGCAGTGGTATGACCCGAATTACTGGACCGATGTCCAGAAGCAGGCCGACCAGATTGACGAATTGATTGCTGAGTTCAATAGCGAAGTTGAAATGATGTAAAAAACGAAGTGACTGTCACTTTTTTGTAAACTCTTCGTCTGGTGTACAGTGTTAGAATCGTTTCAATCAAGGAGGCTAACATGGCGCTCATTCAATTCACTCGCAACTATCACGATCTCAGTACCGACACCGGATTTCAATTCGAGTTTTTCT
>DATHUN010000046.1:0-6320 GCA_035462205.1 Anaerolineales bacterium | reverse complement strand
GTACATATAGCCATTTCACGACAGATGACCCTGGGGCCGCCTTCATTTTTTCCATACCGGTAGGAGAACGATCCGATTGCCGCGCAGGTTGTATATGATCTCATCGCCAATGCGGTACCCATTCTTATTCAATACCAATTCAGGCGCAGGTTCTGGCCAGCCCACGATATCGAAATAAGCCACCCAGAAGTGATCTTCCTCGATCTCATTAATGAGCGCGTCGTTGTTACGTGCCGGTACTATTTCAAACCTGGCATCATCATGCAATTTCAGATAATAGTCTAGCGAGGTGGCGATCGTCCAGTATCCTGTAGCAACACCCCTGGAAACAACGGAAGGCGCGTAGACTTTGACCGGATATTCCGGCGCAGATTCAGCTTGCCCCATTTGGAGAGCAAGAGCTTCCCAATCGATACGACTTCCCAATTGAGCGCCTGTCCATGCCATTCGATTGGTTGTCAGATCATTTATACCAGCAAGCACACTCCAGAGTGCGATCAGGAAGATATAGATGTTCCGCATCCATTTGGGTTCTAGGCGATAGACTGCCTCTGCCACCAAAAGCAGGTAGGGTGCAGCAATAAAAATAAAATATCGATCAATCCATACCGCCTGTTCTAGTTTCTGGCTGACGAGGAAAATGACTATGACGGGCAGAAAAGATACTAGGGTCAGCCACGAAAACGGAATGACATCTTCACTCCTCGATTTTAACCCCCCAGTACGCACAATGCTGATAAACCAAGGCACGAGAGGCAGACTAAATAATAGCAGTCCCAAAAGCTTTACATAGCGTGATTCAAAAGGACCATTTAGAGTTGAATAGAAATTCAGAATGTCGCTCAGGTGCGGCCTGGGGATCCAATCTAGGTTTCGCTCCAATCCTCCTATGGATCTTGCTGCCTGGATGACTAGGTATGCCCATGGGCTAAAGATTAGAAGCAAAATAATTGTAGATAAACCAAATATTATGATGTTTCGCCGCCAAAGCAAGAGAAACAGAAACTCCACACCAACAACAAGCCAGCCATAATAATGGGTGTAAATAGTTAGAAGGTTAACAACGGTAAGAACGAACAATGACCACATGACGTTGTCAGTTGATTTGAAAAAGCGGATAAACAACCAGAAGGAACATAACGCCAGAAATGCAAACATGCTATACATGCGTAATTCCTGTGCGTAATGTATCAGGTATCCATTTAGGCCGATCAGCAGAACCGCCAGATTGACAACAGGCAGCCGCAAGTCCAGTTCGCGGCATAAGAGAAGGAAAGGGACCACCATGGCGATGCCGTTTAGAACTGGAAACAGCTTAAGCCAGAGGAGTGATTCTCCTCCGAATAAGATCCACAGTTTCAACAAAACATAGAAAAGTGGGGGATGAACAATGTCGGCTATGATGTAAGAAAACATGCCGTTCCATTCCTGCGTGGCACCAATCATTGTAAATGCCTCACCTCCCCATAGACTGTAGGTAGTAATATGCCAGATACGCAGAACAACAAAAATTGTTATCACCGATGCGCATGTTACAGCAGGCAGGGATATCGAAAGATTAATTAACTTGTTTGCTGGGTACGGCATAGTGATTACAGACTTTCTTGACATAAATCTATTAACTCCTCCTCGTAGCTATTCTTAAATGTGATTTGGCTCTGATGGTGATGTTTTCTAAAATCTTAAAGAAAAGCTTTCTTTCGTAATCATTTTCTTTCAGTAGGAGATAGCCGGCTAGATAGATAAGTAATCCAACCGTGGCGAGCAGTAAGATAAGGAAGATCGAAGATGGGGAGAAAACTTCTCTTAATAGAATCATGCATATCCCCATGGGAATAGACGGCAATATGGCAGGTTGTAAAACTTTGGCATACATCTCCTTCATACCAACTCCAATCATGCGCATGGCATAGGGAGCAACAAATCCAACACATACAATCGTGGTTGGGATCAGTGTGCCAAGGGCTACACCCATCAAGTTCAAACGGCCAACCAATAGAATGGAGATGGTGAGATTCGCCACACCCGAGGCAATGGTCATGATTGCCAATGGGTGATGTTTTGCCATTCCCTGAAGGACAAAACCCGCCGGCCATTGGCTTGTATCGATCAGACTGGCAGTAACCAGAATGAGAACAAGATAAGCATACTGGGCATAAGTGGGTCCGATCCACACAGTGAGAATATTCTCGGCCAGAATAATCAAAATTAAAGCGATTGGAAGGAAGATGGCCAGGGTGACACGCGTGCTGATGATGTAAAGGGAACGTAACTGCTCCGGTTTTACTCTTGCGTGTATTTCTGACGCCATAGGCAGCAATAACGTCAGGAACTGTTCTGTCAAGGCTTGTGGCAGCCCGCTGAGCCGCCTCGCAAGATAGTATGGCGTTACCGAAGCTACCGGCAAGAAGCCGCCGATCACAATCTCATCTGATCTGCTCTCTAAATATCCACCCAGGTTCATTCCAAATAATGCTGAGCTGTAAGAAGCTAGGGTACGAAAATGAGCTCGACTGCCACTGTGCCAGCCGAATCGTAGTTCGGGCGCAATTTTATAAATGAGCCAGATGTTAAATATCTGTATCAGCACAGTGCTCACAATTCCTATCATTGCCAGTCCGATCACGCCGCCATGCGCGAGTAGAACAATCACTGTGGCTGCGAGTGTGAGGAGCGTTGCTATCACACCGCTGATATTGATGAGATCAAACCGTTGTAAGCCTCGCAGAACAGCAATGGTGATGCCACATGGAATTGTAAGACCCACTCCCATTCCGGAAAGGAGAAAGAGCCAGGTGGCAGTTCTTTCTTCCGCCGCTGTCACATTAAAGAGATTCGTAAAAAACGGCGCAAATAATACACTGACGAAGATGAGAAAAAGCCCGAGACCGATATTGATCAGCAAGCCTGTAGCAATAATGGCGCGCGTCTTCTCAATCTCCCCCTTAGCTCGATATTCGGCTACATATTTGGTAACAGCATCTGTAATACCAAAATTCAGCAGGAAACCATAGCCAGTTACAGAACCCACCAGAGCCCACAGACCGTAGGATCGCTCTCCGAGCTGGTTCAATAGGAATGGGGCGAGGATGAACCAGGATATCAGGTGAATAAACTTCCCAACATAGTTGCTCAAACTGCTAAGAACCACATGTCGCGTCATTGTCTTTCGGTTGGGAGTGTCATTCACGTCGGCTTAGCCTGAAATAGGAAAGTTTATTAATGCGGAGGGCCAACTGATTGAAATATTTTGATAAATAGAGGCTTCTCACATGATAGTCCAGTGCCAATGCAATCCAACTTCGTGCATTAACCTTTTGTGTTTTTATGAATTCATAAGGTTTAAACAACTGATGTTTACTATACCAGGATAAAACCATGTGATTCTTTAGAAACAGCAGAGGAGCTGCTCCAAAATACTTGGCACTGCTTCTCAAATGAGTAGGAAGATAACTGGCAAGATCACCGAAATCTTCTGTGATGATGGCGATGCCTCCAACTTTGAGGGCGGAATGTATATCCTTGATCGCCGCCAAAGGATTGGGTAAATGCTCAAGCACTTCAAAGGACAACACAACATCATATTGTCCACGTAAGCAGTCCTGATAATCATAAATGGGATGGATACTTCGTTGCCAGAATCCGGAATTCTGAAATCGTTTTAGAGCGAAGTTGAACGTTTTGCTGCCGGGCACATCGTAATAGTCAATATGTAGACCGTTATTTGCCAAAAAAAGCGAGTCGTTTCCGGGGCCATCCCCATGCATCAGTATCTTGAGATTTTCGAGCGGAATGGACGTCCGCTTCGCATATATTTGAATGCGATCCAGAGCATGCTGTATCCAAAGGCGTCTACTCGGCTTTGACCAGAAAACAAGCGAATCGAAGATGAAACCATCGCCATCCGTATAAAGCCGAATCATTTTTTCATCAAATTGGAATCGCATCACTCCAAATCGATTTGCATCTTGTATCACATTCCAGCCAGGTTCAAGCGCCTGCATCCAGACACGCTCTTCGACCTCCGCTTGAGGCAAGCCCGAGTATTGTACGATTTCGCTTACAATCTCGTGAAATGTGATGGGCAAATGGATAAATCGTTGTTCGTTTTCTGTGTTCATTGTTTACCAAAAGTTGAAGCATGCAGCATTTCAACCCCGCTATTACTGTGCATACACACCGATTAACCTAAGACTCCGGTACTTAAATTCATAGATTGGCTTGCGTGTTTGCATCCAGGCACGTAAAGCTGTGTAAAATCCACTTTGTCGGCTTTGGATAACCACATAATCAGCTTCTTTGAAGGTAGAAGGATTCAACCGAAAATCTGGAAATGCAGACTGGGCATCGGGGCCGAGGGCAATTTGCAAGTCTGGGCGCAGCTGGCCATGCAATTGATAATAAATAAGCACATCCAGGCACTCAGCCCAAACCACATCTCCCGGTTTTGTATGTGTGTTGAGATAGGAAAGAACCTCCGAATAAGTATCGCACCAATATGTGGTCTCCAGACGCAATACGCTAGCGCCATAGGCACCGCCGATCACCTCAGAGTAATAAGATAGTAAATGAGGATAAAGATCGTAGGCAAGCAAAAGATGAGGAACAAATGTCACAACGACCATAATAGCGATCAGGAGCGGTCTTTGTAACTGTATTCTTCTGTTTGACAGGAATGGCTCCATTGCCTGAACACTGCGGACAAATCCGATGCCAGCAAGAGCGGCTACGTAAGGAAAAGCGGGCATCATAAACCGCTCATCATCAAACACCTGGCCCGCGCCACTGGTAAAGATCACGACAGAGGCAAATGTTGCCAGGAGAAATAGTCCACTCAAGGGTCGATCTTCCCTACGCCTCAGTGTAGAAAATGCTCCGACAGCAGCTAGCAGGATTAAGGAAACAGGTACGACTATGATCGTCATGACAAAAGGAAAGTGCCAGGGAGGTGGAGCATACATCTTCCCAAAGTAATATTGTTCCACGGGCAAACGCTCGGTCGTCATGAAGCCGGCAAAATCTGTCAGACGATTGAATAAATCATGGTAAAGCCATGGCCAACTGATAATGAAAACGCCGATCCCAATCAAACCCATCATCACAAGGCGGATAAAGAGATAGCGCCGGGGCTCAAATATGAGCGTCCAGACAAAGAGAACAATTGGGGGAATAAATAGTGCGTTGATTTTGGTTGCGAGAGCAATGCCCCACATGAGACCGAGCAATATTGTCCAGCGCGGCTCAGGACGATCATGTCCAAGCCAGAACACATAGATGACAGCGAAAATCATCGACGTTACGGGAACATCGATAGCGGCAAGGTGAGCATGAAAGAAGAACCGCGGCATCGTCAGCAACGCGAGTGCAGCGATCAGCCCTGCTATACGGCCGTAATCCTGAGCCACAAGAAGATACAGCATGGCTACCAGTACACTTACAATCAGGATATTCCCCAGGCGATGGGCGGTCAGATCATCCAAAAAATGACGAGCCACCAACCACACAAACCCGGACCATACTTTGCTTAGCGGTGGGTGTTCATGGCTGGCAGTCCAATACCGTGTGACGCCCTCTGTGCTCAGTGCATAGGCAGGTCGCCTGATCAGTTCACCGTACCAGTGCGGATACGTCTCGGCAGCCACCATATAGGTTGGCTCATCCCAGGTCAGACCAATTTGGGGCGCCGTAACTACTAGCACGAGAACCGTAAGAACCACGAGCAACAGAACAATGAGTTTGTCGGTTTGCGAGTCTACCTTGGGTACCATTGCGTTAGTTTTCAGAAGACCGCCCCACATCAGAACTTCTCGCACACGAGCAGCGTCCTGCCATTCACCTGCGAGTCCATCCTCGTTACCGTGCGGAATTGCTTCTTCAGTATCCCGATCGAGCGATCCATCGAAAAATCGTTCGTTTGCTTTCCCTCGATGGGCAACCGATCTCCAGCTGGATCAAGCGGAGCTTCTACGACTAACCACCTCTTGCTGAATTCACCAAGACCATTGATCAGAGTCTCAAAACCAAGGCTTCTAGGCACAGGTCGATTCATAAGATCGAATGCCAGGACCAGGTCACACTGAAAACGTTCTGTCGCCGCAATTGCCCAATGACTACCCACGCCACGAGCCGGTGTAGGTCTTGTAAAATCCATGACCAGCGGAAGGATTGGTAATCCCTTCGTTTTTGCATCGCTATAAAGGTGGGATACCTTTCCAGGATCGGTTTCAAAACAAACGACACGAACTCCCAAATTGGCAATCTGCTTTGCAAGTGAACCGTTGCCACTGTTTACGTCAAGGATTGAATCAGGATGTAAATGC
>DATHUN010000045.1:0-8371 GCA_035462205.1 Anaerolineales bacterium | reverse complement strand
CCGTCAAAGACAAAGAATTCTGCTTCGGGCGCGAAGTAAGCGGTATCCGCAATGCCTGTGCTCTTGAGATAGTCCTCTGCTTTGAGTGCCACATAGCGCGGGTCGCGGCTGTAGGGCTCGAAGGTGAGCGGATCGAACACGTTGCAGCTCACGACCAGCGTGGAGATCTCGGCGGTCGGGTCGATGAAGGCAGAATCCGGATCCGCTTTGAGAAGCATGTCCGATTCGTGAATTTCCTGAAAGCCGCGAATCGAGGAGCCATCGAAGGGAATGCCATCCTCGAAGAAATCCTCGTTGAGACGATGCACGGGCATAGTGAAGTGCTGCCATGTGCCGGGAAGATCGATAAAGCGAATATCCACCAGCTCCACTTCCTTCGCCATTTCCAAAACCTGTTTAAATGTTTTTGCCATGAGTAGCTCTCCTGCGCTTGATTTTTTGCAATTAATGATGGCGTGGATTATAGGGGGCGGGCAGAGGGTAGGTCTATTACCCAAATGGGTACTTCTTCGCAGATCAAAAAGATCGACGGCTGAGAGCTTGTCTCAACCGTCCATCTATATGTCATTCTGAGGAGCGCAGCGACGAAGAATCTCGTTCTCAAACCTAAATTCGGGGAGGGGATTCTTCGCTACGCTCAGAATGATATGTCCTTAGTGTTTCTTCACGTGGCACATATTTCTTTTCCAATTCCTTTTGAGGCAATGCGTAGAGACACGCCGCCTTATCCAGGATGCGCATCTGGCTCGACGATTTTCACCACGGCCGATGCCCAGGTGAGCCCGGCGCCAAAGGCGACAAATGCCAATGTAGATCCCACTTTTGCGCGGCCCTCGTCCATTGCTTCTGCCAGCGCGATCGGGATCGAGGCAGCCGAGGTATTCCCATACTTGTGAATGTTGAGAAAGATCTTTTCTTCCGGTAACCCGGCAAACCTGGCTGCACTTTCGATAATGCGCGCATTGGCTTGGTGGGGGATAAAGAGATCGATATCCTCCGTCTTCAACCCGGCCTGGTGAATGACCTGGCGCAGTACTTTTCCTAAGACGCGTGTCGCGAATTTGAACACTTCGGGACCATTCATCCGAATGGTATGCATGTTCTTCTCAATTGTTTCCAGGCTGGGCGGGTGCGCGGATCCGCCAGCCGGCAGGATGAGGTGTTCCCCGCCGGAGCCATCCGAGCCAAGGATGCAGGCTAACAACCCGCAGGGCACCTCCGTCGCCCGCATGACGACTGCCCCGGCGCCATCCCCGAACAGCACACAGGTGGAACGGTCTGTCCAATCGACAAAGCGGCTGAGCAGCTCAGCTCCCACAATCAGGATGGTATTGTAGGTGCCCGCAGCAATGAATTGTTGTGCGGTGGATAAGCCATAGATAAAACCGGTACAGCCGGTGACGAGTGTGAATGCCGCCGCTTTGCTCGCCCCGAGCGCATGTTGGACTTGCGAGGAGATGGGAGGGGTCAAATAATCCGGGCTGGACGTTGCAACAATAATGAGATCCAGCTCGCGGGCGGAGACGCCCGCTTTATGGAGCGCCGTTTTGGCCGCCGCCACGGACATGGAAGATGTCGTTTCCCCATCTTCGACGATATGCCGCTCGCGAATGCCCGTCCGGGCGACGATCCATTCATCGCTGGTGTCGAGCATTTTCTCAAGGTCCGCATTGGTGATCACCTTGGAAGGCACATACTTGCCCCAGCCAATAATATTTCCATAGCGCTTCACGGGCGTGCTCCTGGTAAAAGGGACGAAAGAGATAAAACTGGTTTCCGAAATGCAGTGTATCACCAAAATTGACGTAGGCATCCAAAATAATCTGGCGCTTCCCATGTCTATTGATTTTTATTCCAAGGCGGCATATACTTTCTTCGTAGTGTATGGATCACTTCCGGGGTCGAAATCGATAAAGAATCTAGAGCAAATTATGCACGTGAGTGACGGCTAAATAGCATGCCCACGCCAACAGCTTCTCATCCTCCATCCAAGAAAGAAGACCGGGAACTCGCGCCGGCAGATTTCATGCGCCGATCCCGGTATCTGATACACTTACAGCACGTGCCCGCAATATCGTCTGCAACGATCGTCCAACGGGGGACATGGTCAGGATTCGAAGATGCACAAAACCAGTACGTCCTTTTGGCGCAAGATGCAAAGCATGAACTTCCAAGCTGTTTGGAGAAACACATCTTGCGTTCCAAAAAGAAAGGAGGTCGCCTCACGGAATCATAGATCGACCAGCGAACGCCTATGCAAGACCACAAATAAGAATCAAGGAGAAGAAAATAATGAGCAAGAAGATTTTCGCATTACTTTCCGTGCTCGTGCTTGCCAGCATGGTTCTAGCCGCATGCGGTGGCGCCCAGCCGGTCGCGACCCAGGCGCCCGCCAATACACAGGCACCTGCTCAAACCGAAGCCCCGGCCGCTACGGAAGCGCCGACCACTGCGGCAACGGAAGCACCTGCCACCCAAGCCGCCGGTGAACCCGTCACACTGACGCTCGGTTCCTGGCGCGTGGATGATGTGGATGCCTGGACCGCCATTACGGAAGCCTTTCACGAGGAATATCCCAACATCACCGTCAAGTTCGACCCCACCAACCCGCCTGACTATAACGCGACCCTGCGCACCCAGCTCGAGACCGGCACCGGTCCCGACCTGTTCTTCGTCCGCTCCTTTGCCACCGGCCGCGAGTTATTTGACCAGGGCTATATTGCTTCCCTGAAGGACCTGCCTGGTATCAAGGACAATTTCACCGATGCCGCCCGCGCCCCGTGGTCCACGGAAGATGGCGAGCCCTATGCTGTACCGATCATTGCCGTTTCCCATGGTATTTACTATAACCAGGATCTCTTCGAAGCCAATGGCATCGCTGTTCCCACCACCTGGGAAGAGCTAATGGCCGCCGCTCAGAAACTCAAAGATGCGGGCGTCACTCCCTTTGCCAACGGCACCAAGGACGCCTGGGATATCAACGAAGTCGTTATGATGCAGCTGATCCCCAGCAATATCGGCGGGATCGAAGGCCGCATGGCGTATCTGAACGGCGATCGCTGCTTTAACGATGCCGATATGGTCGCCGCCTTCCAGCGCATCAAGGACCTGCAGCCCTATCTGCCACAGGGCTTTGAAGCCACGAGTTATTACGATGCCCAGCAGCTCTTCGACCAGGGCCAGGCAGCCATGATGTTCGATGGTTCCTGGAGCACGCCGGCGTTCGAGAAGGATGCCACCGATTTCAAATGGAGCGTCTTCCCCGCTCCTGCGCCGCAGGGCAAAGATGAGTTCGTGACCTTCCACATCGACGCGGCAATCGGCGCGAATGCTGCCTCCGAGCACCTGCCGGAAGCGATGACCTTCCTGGAATGGCTCGAAGGTCCGAAGTTCGCCGAGCTACTCGGAAACAAGCTGCCTGGCTTCTTCCCGCTCAGCAAGGATGCACCCGAGCTCAGCGATCCCATTGCGAACACTTTCATGGGCTTCAACCAGCAAGCTACGGGTGTGGACATCCGCTTCGTTTGGGAGAAGCTGCTGGCTGCTCCCTCGGGCCAGGTGGATGCCTATACGGCGATGAATAACGCTGTCATCGCGGTCTTGAAGGGCGAGCAAACCCCACAAGAGGCTGCCGACAGTCTGCAGAGCGCGCTGGCGGCCTGGTATGAGCCTGCCAAGAATTGTAAGAAGTAAGCACCCTATGTCATTCTGAGGGAGCGACCCTTGCGACCGACACCGCCCCGGCGGTTCGGTGCCGGGGGGAATCTCCTGTTTCACAGACGAGACTCTTCGCTGGCGCTCAGAGTGACATTTCCAGTCAATGGTTATGGCAGGGACGCGAACGCCGCGTCCCTGCCATACCTCCCGAGGAGAGCCGATGGCACGCAGCATTCCCACAAGCCAGACCCTTTCATCCGAAAAGAAGCGGATCGGTGTTTTTAGCCAGGAGACCCGCAGCAAGCTGACATGGATCCTCTTCCTGCTACCGGCGCTGGTCATCTATCTGACCTTCATGGCGGGACCCTTATTCGACTCGCTGCGTCTCAGTCTCTACCAGGGGGAAGGATATAACCCAACAAGATTTGTCGGCTTTTCCAATTATGTGGATCTGTTTACCAACCCGCTCTGGCGCGAGCGCTTCTCCGGGGCGGTGCTGCACACGTCGATCTTCTTTGCCATTCACATGCTCGTGCAGAATAGTTTGGGGTTATTGTTCGCCAACTTGTTAGCCAATGAATTCAGAGGCAAGAACTTATTTCGGACCATTATTTTTGCACCGGCCACGCTCTCGGTGCTGGTGACCGGTTTTCTGTGGACGCTGATCCTGAATCCCCAGTGGGGAGCGGTGAACAAGATCCTGATCGCCATGCATTTGAAGTCCTGGGCTCTGCCCTGGCTGGGGAGGGAAAACCTGGCGCTGCCGGTCATCTCGCTCACCTCGGTCTGGCAGTGGGTGGGCATGCCGACCATCTTATTTCTGGCGGGCTTGATGGGCATTTCCGACGAACTGCTGGAGGCGGCTCGTATCGATGGCGCCTCCGAGTGGAATATCTTCTGGAAGATCAAAGTGCCTTTGCTCAAGCCGGTCATCGGCATCGTTGCCATTCTGACCTTCGTGGATAACTTCAACGCCTTCGATGTCATCTATGCCATGGCAGGCGCGAAGGGCGAACCGAACTATTCCACCGACCTGCTGGCGACGCTCTTTTACCGTACGGGTATTGCCGGCGAGCACCCGGTCGGCATTCCCAACATGGGTATGGGCGCAACCATCGCCACGATGACCTTTTTGATATTGATGGCGGGCGTATTGACCTGGCTGTACTTCTCCCGCCGCCAGGCAGAAGAAGCCTGAACCGGAGACGCCCATGAGCCGCAATTTCTTATCCCGCATTTCCACCTATCTCCTGCTCACGATTTGGTCGGCGATCGTCCTCTTCCCGATCTGGACGCTGGTCATTAACTCGTTCAAGCCGCAAAAAGAGATTTTCCGTGATCCCTTTGGCTTGCCCAAGCATTTCACCCTGGAAGGCTACCAGGCGGCCTGGAAAACCGGACGCTTCGATCTCTATTTTACGAATTCGATCATCGTCACCGTGATTTCGCTTGGCCTGATCCTGATCGTCGGCTCGATGGCGGCATATGCGCTCGCCAAGTGGAAGTCGAAACTGAGCAATTTCCTGTATATCTTCTTTATCGCCGGGCTGATGATTCCCATCCGTCTCGGAACGATTGACCTGGTCCGTTTGATCAAGGCGCTCCACCTGCAGGATACGATCTGGAGCTTGATCCCGGTCTATGTGGCGATGGGCATGCCGATCGCCACCTTTGTGCTGACCGCCTTCATCAAGGAACTACCCGGCGAAATGTTCGACGCCGCCAAAGTGGACGGCGCCTCGGAGTGGCAGATCTATCGCCGCCTGGTCATGCCGCTGATGCGTCCGGCACTGGCGACCGTGGCGATTTTCAACATGATCCGCATCTGGAATGACTTCTGGTTCCCGTTGGTCTTCATCCGCGCCGAACAGGCTCGCACCGTCGCTTTAGGCGTCTCGCTGCTCTTCGGTCAATATCGCACCGATTGGACGCGTGCGCTTGCCGTCCTTTCGCTGGCGGCGGTGCCGATGCTGGTCTTATATATTCTGTTAGCTCGAGAATTCATCAAAGGTCTGACTGCCGGCGCAGTTAAAGGATAAGCGTATGAATAGTAGAGAACGTATGGCGCTTGCCATGCAGCATAAGCAACCGGACCGCGTGCCCGTCATGTGCCAGCTGGCGCTCGGGCATTATTTCCTCAACGTGGACCTGGCTCCGCACGAGATCTGGTTCACGAGCGAAGGGTTTGCCGAAGCGCTGGTCACCCTGCAGCGGCGTTACCAATTCGACGGTATCCTGATCAACATCCCCGGGCGGCCGCGGGATGTGTTGCAGCAGATCCAAAGCGTGGAGAAAACCAAAAAGGGAGAACTGGTCACCTGGCGCAACGGGCACGTCACCATCATCCCGTGGGACGACAACGCTCAATACGTCTACGCCGCCCGCCCTGACCTGCCGCCGCGTGCCAACTTTCCCACCACCGACCCGGATCACCTCGAGAATATCGATCAATACCCCGGCTACGTTTGGAACACGTATCACATCCCTTATCTGGATGGCAAGAAAGATTCGGGTCCGCTCAGCGAGGTGCCCGGTTACTTCCTGGATACGATCGACGCCGTCCGAGCCCGGGTGGGCGATACTGTCTCAGTGCATGGCGAAGTGTTCTCGCCTTTCACGCATTACCTGGAGCTGTTCGGCTACCAGAACGCCATCATCGGCTTGGTGAAAGATAAGGGCAAAGTCAAGGCGGTGTTGGAGCGTCTCACAGATGCGACGATCGCCTGGGCGGTGGCACAGGCACGGCACGGGGTGGATGCGGTTCTGATCTCGTCGGCGTTTGCCGGCGGCGGATTTATTTCCCCCAAGATGTATGACGAGCTCGTCGTCCCGTACGAGCGCCGGCTCACGGATGCCGTCAAGGCCGAAGGTCTGCCAGTGTATACCCATACCTGCGGCAAGATCGGTGACCGCCTGGAATTGATGGCTGCTACCGGAACACTGGGCATCGATACCCTCGACCCGCCGCCGCTCGGAAATGTGGAGCTGGCAGATGCCAAGCGCATCGTCGGCGAGCGCCTCTTCCTCAAGGGCAATATGAATTCGGTCGCCTTGCTCGATTACACCACCAAGGAACAAGTGCTTGCCGAAGCCGGCGAGCGCATCCGTATTGGCAAGCCTGGCTCGGGTTACATCCTCAGCTCGGCCTGCTCCGTCGCTCCGCACGTTGAACCGTGGAAGATCGAGCTCTTCACCCCGCTGGCAGAAGAAATTGGGAGATACTAAAGCTCGGTGATGGTCTCCGAGCGCACCGAAAGAACGAGCGAAGGTCTCCAAACTTTGCTTGCAAAGTCACATCGGGCTAAATACAAAAGTCATCGTGAGCTGCCTGCGTACAGGGCGGATATTGTAATGCCTCCGTGATCCAGATGCAGTCTGCGCCTTCCTGCTGGCGATACAGCCGCAGGAGTGTGTTATGCGTATCGTCTCCATTGTGATAATCGGAGACGGCCATGTTGTAGGGCTGCCTGGAATTCTTCTTCGCCGCCATGTCCAGGTAGTAGGCGCGCAGCTCCGGGATTTCCATGGCATTGCGTGCGTAGAGGTTAGCAGTCCTGAACTTGACCCGCTGCCCCTTCTGCGCCTTGCTCCATTTCACACCGGACATGTCCGGCTGGGCGTACACGGTCGGCTTGCCCGAGTGGGACAGACGAAAGATCAGCTTGTTGATCCTTCCCTTAAACTGCATCAGTACCGGATTGTATTCGACCTTTGCCATTGTTCTGCTCCTTGGTTGCTACTTTGTATAGGGCAGGTAGAGGGATGATATAGGGAACTCTTCTGAATTGTGTGCTTGCCCTGCGCTTGTCCTGCGGTTGTCCTGTGGTCTCTCGCTCATTTTCGGGGAAATTGGATCTCGACCTGCCTAGCCCCACTGGAAACGGTGGACGGAACGTATTACAGAAAAATTTTAGCAGGGAAGTCAAACCTGGAGACTTACGATTTGGTAATGCAGGCTTACAGGGGGCTAACAGGCATCAATAGGACAAATCACACGGTGATACACTCGGGCATGTCGAAGTTAGTCGTACCTTAACAACTTATTTTCTTTTTGTCTTTGCTCGGCGGAGGCCTTCGCGACATTATGCCCATAGATCGTACTCGCACAGCAGGCATACCCGCCGATATACTGAAAGCAGCGATAAAGACTATCGGATCGCTTATAACCCTAGCACCGGGTTCCGCTTCCGGATTGGTCCAAGTAGCGGATCGGCGTATGTCGATAGCGGTGCGGTTGCCGCCAATACCTGTTACACCATTGTGGCTTGGCATAATTCGGTCAACAATACGATCAACATTCAACTTAATAATGGCATTGTGCAAACCGCGAGCTATTCGGGTGGGGTGACAGACACCACGGCCGCCCTCTCGATTGGCGCCTATGCCGACAAGACCTGGGAATTCAACGGGAAGATCGACGAGGTGGCTCTCTACAAACGCACTCTGACAGCTCCGGAGCGTTCCTAGCTGTACAACAACGGGGCGGGACGCGCCTACGCCGACCTCAGTTCGTCGTCCGGTTCAGCCACTGCTTATACCTATGATGCCACTCACAAACATGCGGTAAGCTCTCTCAGCACTGGGGAAAGCTATACCTACGATGCAAACTGGAATATGACTTGCCGTGTGGAGAACGGATTTACGTACCAACAGGACTATAACGTTGACAATCAGCTTATCAGGGTTTTCAAAATGAACGGAAGTTGCGCAACCG
>DATHUN010000044.1:0-10982 GCA_035462205.1 Anaerolineales bacterium | reverse complement strand
TTCTTCCACCATTCCGATGCGCCTCGCCCGTCCCTCCTCGGGAACGTATTTCTCGAGACCTAAAAAGCTGTCCCAGCGCGGAGGCGCGTCGCCGCCAGCTTCCCAGGGGTGAATGATACAGACCAAGCCATCTCGATCCGGGTCACGGCGACGGTCGAACCAATCGTGATATCGCCCCACCTTGGCATAAATCGCAGCCAAGAAATCGAGATCATGACTGTGCTGAAAGACCAGATTGGCGGCAACCGCGATCAAGGGCGGATGGGTGATCGAGCTTCGCTCTGGTTGGCTCCACAACCAGGCACCCTCATTCCGCCAGTAATTGCAGTGAGGGATCATCCCTGCATCGGGCCCATTCTCTACCTGGCGCGAGACCAAGCTCAGCAGCTCCTCCTGTGCCTTTGGCGGATCGATCCAGCGCAGGATGATCGCGTGGAAACATGAGTCCCATAAGTATTGATTTGCATAATCCTTGCGTCCGAAATCGACGGTGTCCAGGGAGGGCGCGGTATAGGAATGCCCATCCACATAGATGCGATTGCCAGCCAGTAGATCGCCTGCCTTTTGTAACCAATAATCCAGATCAGTAAACGTTTCCAAGTGCGTCGTCTCCGAACTTGCTTTCGGGTTCTCTTTTCGGTCGAGCATCCGTGTGAGCGGTCGTGCAGGTCGTCGAAAGAAGGTATTCTACTATGCCTTACAGACAGCCAGTCTGGATATCGACGAAAATTCTCGCCAGCGCAGTTTGGTCTTGACCATGCAGGGTTATAATGCCCTTCGCGACGCCCAGGCTTTTCAGAGTCTTTGTCACACCGTTAGCAAATCGCCAACTGTAGTCCTTTTCAGGAGCGCATCGATATGGGAAAAGTCCTTGTGTTCACCAAACCAAGAACCGTTGAATTCGAGTCGTTTGAGGACCAGCCGCTCGGACCACATGAGCTACGCCTGCGTACCTTATATTCGGGAATTAGTGCAGGGACGGAATTAACCGCTTATCGAGGCAGCAATCCGTACATCTCCAAACAATGGGATGCAAAGAACCGCCTGTTCCTCGCATCCGAAGCGCCGAGCCAGCCCTATCCATTATCGGGTTGGGGATATGAGGAAGTGGGGGAAGTGATCGAAGTGGGTCGAGACGTCACCAGCTTGAAGGTTGGGGATATCGTCTATGGCACATGGGGACATCGCACGCAGCACATTCTGCAAGAGGACTACGCCAACCAGCGCATTAAACCTGCTGAACTCGATCCAATCCTGGCGATTTACTCTCATCTCGGGCCGATTGCGTTGAACGGGATTTTAGATGCCAATATTCATGTCGGCGAGACGGTCGCGGTCTTTGGGCTGGGAGTGCTCGGACAGATCATCGCTCAACTCGCCAAGCTGTCTGGGGCGCGTGTCATCGGCGTGGACCTGATCGAAAAGCGGCTGGAGCTGGCTACCCAGTTAGGATCGATTGCACAGGGATTGAATCCGAAAGAAGGCTCTGCCGCGCAGAAGATCAAAGAGTTGACCGATGGCCGCGGCGCCGATGTATCCATGGAAGTCTCAGGCAGTGCCAGAGCATTGCATGAAGCGGTGCGAGCGACAGCGTACTCGGCAAGGGTAGTGGCACTCGGGTTCTATCAGGGGGAAGCGCAAGGATTATCGCTGGGGGAGGAATTCCACCATAACCGCATCAACATCGTTTGTTCCCAAATTTCAAATGTCGATCCCGCCCTGAGTTACCGTTGGGATCGCCTGCGCATGATCCATACGATCATGGACTTGCAGGCAAACGGTTCCCTCCATCTTCGTCCGGTGATTACCCATGTGATTCCATTTAAGCAGGCCGCACAAGGATTTCAGATCGTGGATGAAACCCCCGAGCAGGCATTGCAGGTTGTTTTGGATTTTTCACAAGAATAACGATTTTTCTCAGAGAGGAGTTCTGTGAAACGTTTACGTACTGCCATTCTTGGATGCGGTGATTTTGCCCACCGGCACGCGACTAACTTGATTGCATTGCCTGAGGAAATCGAACTGACGGCCTTCTGTGATCATCATGAGGAACATGCTCGTGCGTTCGCAGAAAAATACACGCATGGTAAAGGAAATATTTTTACAAGCACGCAAGAAATGTTTGAGAAGGCGAATTTGGATCTAGTGGTAATTTGCTTGCCGCCTTTCGCGCATTCCGATGAGGTGGAACTCGCTGCGCGCTATGGCGTTCATATCCTGATGGAAAAACCGATCGCCCTCTCCTCAGAACACGCCTGGCAGATGGTGGAAGCTGCCGAACAGGCGGGAATCAAGACTCAAGTCGGGTTTATGTTTCGCTTTGGCACAGCGATTGAACGGATCAAAGATTTGATCGCTTCCGGTGAGGTGGGTCCCGCAGGATTGATGAGTGCCCGTTATTTCTGCAATTCGCTCCACGCACCCTGGTGGCGGCATCGCAGCAAGTCGGGCGGACAACTCGTCGAGCAGGTGATCCATATGGTGGATCTGATGCGCTATCTGATGGGTGAGGCGGTCAGCGTCTACAGCCGTCACGAAAATCTTTTCCACCGGGACGTCGCAGATTACACCGTCGAGGACGTCAGTGCCACTGTTTTTGGTTTCCCAGGCGGCGCGCTCGGTGTCATTTATGCTACCAATGGAGCCATCCCGGGGAAATGGATCAATGATTATCACTTGGTGACCCAAAAGTTAACTGCTGAATTCAGCGATGCCAACAATGCCTTATTTCATCTCACGTCCGAGACGCCCCTTCGTACGGAGACGATCCGTAGCGAGAAAAATATCTATCTTGCTGAATTACAGAACTTGTTGATGGCCATTGCTACGAATGGTGACACGCGTACTCCGTTGCGTGAAGGGGCAAAGTCACTCGACATGGCACTCGCAGCGACCCAGTCCGCGGAACAACATCAGGAAATCTCGCTTTGCTGAAAGATTCCTCTCGCCTGATCAAACTCTGGTAATTGTGCCGAGCGTTGTTAAGGGCTAGTTGCTTGCTGTATGGCATAACCGGCTGTTCCCAATCTCTCCATCCGCTGGGTAGTATCCGGAAAAGTGCCTATAATTGGAGTAGTTCGAAACCAATTCGGAGGCAATCCACGTATGGAGTGGAACTGGATCACGATTCTTGGGGCATTGTCTTATCTCATTGGCATTCTGGCATTATTCATTATCCCCGCCAACCGCAAACCAGGCGAAGCGACCGCCTGGCTGCTATTGATCTTTCTGGCTCCGATTTTAGGGGCGGTCTTCTTTCTGCTGCTGGGCAATCCAAAGCTTTCAAAGTGGCGGCGTGACCAGCAACGGGCAATGAACGAGCGTATCAAAGAGCTGGCGGAGGAGGCGGAGCAAATACCGAGCTTGGCCCCGGTTATCGATCCACCGCTGCCGGCCCGTTACGAGCCACTCGTGAATCTGATCGCCCAACTGACAGGCATGCCTTCGATGGCCGGCAATACCGTCGAGTTAATGCCTGATTATGCCGGTGCCGTCGATCGGATTGTGCAGGATATCGATGCTGCAAAGCGCTTTGTGCACGTCGAGTATTTTATGTTTGCCGACGATAAAGTTGGCGCGCCCGTCATTGACGCCCTTGTTCGTGCCCGGCAGCGCGGTGTCGTCTGCCGGGTGCTGATCGATCATCTCGGCAACCTCGGATACCACGGACCTGTCTTGCAGAGACTCGGGGCGGCCGGGATCCCCGTACACCAGATGCTCCCCGCCAAGCCATTTGACAATCACTGGAATCGCATTGACTTGCGGAACCACCGCAAGATTGTGGTGGTAGATGGTACGATCGGTTTTACCGGCTCGCAAAACCTGGTGGAGGACACTTATCACAAACGCGCCAATATCAAGAAAGGCATCCATTACATCGAGCTCGTCGCGCGTGTGACGGGTCCGGTCGTCCGTGAATTGAACGGGGCGTTCATCACCGATTGGTACTCCGAGACGGAAGAACTGCTCGATGAACGCACCGCGCCCGAAATGCGCGTGCGCACGCCGGTGACAGGGTCGGTGCTTTGCCAGGTCCTGCCAAGCGGACCGGGCTTCGAGCATCTTAACAATCTGATGTTATTTGTGTCACTGTTCCACACGGCACGGCGTCGCATCACAATCGTCAATCCCTATGTCGTACCGGAAGAAACCATTTTGCTGGCGCTCACCTCTGCAGCCCAACGCGGGGTCGAAGTGACCCTGGTCGTCTCGGAGATCGGAGATCAATTTCTGGTCTACCATGCGCAGGGTTCTTACTATGAAGAGTTGTTGAAAGCTGGGGTACATATCTACCGTTACCGGGCTCCGGTGATATTGCACTCGAAATCGATCAGCATCGATGACGATATCGCCGTGATTGGCTCGAGCAACATGGATATCCGCTCCTTTCAACTCAACCTGGAGATCACCCTGGCCTGCTACGACACCCAGGTTGTTGCCGATTTGCGCAAGATTGAAGCAGAATACATACGCCGTTCTCACTCATTGCAGTTGGAGACCTGGCAAGCCCGTCCGCTCATCACCAAGTTCTTTGACAATCTTGCCCGGCTGACGTCCGCTTTACAATAGAATTCTCTTATCAAGAATGGTGGATAACTCGATATGCCGATGACTTTCCCCGCTCATCAGGGCTTGATTTTGCCCATCGTACGCCGCTGGCCGAATTCTGTTGACGCGCTTGCCCTGTCGGTAGGCGCTGCCATGCCGGATATTACCGACACGATCTTAGGTTTTCCGCTGAACGGGTATTTCAAGCAGTGGTATGGTCACTCGCTGGTCGGCGTGTTCACGCTTGATCTGGGGATCGGTTTATTGATCACCTGGTTAATCGCAATGTTCGCCGGTCGTTTGTTCAGATACCGCGATGTCCCTCGACGTCTGCGGCTATTTTTTACGAAAGCGCCACCCAGCGACGCCCTCGAGGGAAAACAGAAAAGAAATAGAGTTCCTCTCCGTCTGTGGACTTTCTCGGTCTTCATTGGCATTCTTTCCCACATTGGGTTCGATCTCATATCTCACGATACAAATCTATTGCTCTATCCCTGGGTGGAGGATCCTCGTTGGTATCCAGGCTGGTGGTACACGATCTGGTTCAAAATTCGCCCTTTATCCATGTTTGGGAAAACCTATCAAGTGGGAGTGTTTAGTATCATCTGGGGACTATTGACGCTGATTGTCACCCTTTTATTTATTCGCTTCCTGAGTCCAAAACGGGAAGACAGAATTTGAAGAAAAGGGTGTTTTTGTCTGGATCCGCCAGACTATGACAAATAGCAGGGGAACTTGTGACATTCCTTTTGGAAATCTCACCGTCAACGTCTTCGGGACCTCTTAGAGTTCTCTCGGTTTCCCAGCTACCTTCCATGTGAATGTTGAAACGCTCTTCAGTCCGGGCATGTCCCGGGCTGCACTCTCCCTCTTACCTGCCGAAGTGTAGCATGAGATGCGATGCAAACCGGGGGTTTACAGCGAGCTAACATCTGCTATGCCGGGGCTGTCTCCTTTTAGGAGACCTCCCAGGTCTTTTCGCGCTTGCGTGTGCTGTTCAAAGCACTCGCGCTGCACCCGCGTAATGCAAGCCTCGCAGATCTGTGCTTCGCAAAGATGCCTGTCAATTTTCGATAAAGACCTTGATCATTCGCCATACCGGCAGGAAAATGTCATAGTTAACTTGTGACATCCATCACTATAGTGTCTTACGTACATTACTTATAGAATGATAAATATCACAAAAGTCAACAATCGATCAAAGGATGGAGGTCCTATGAAAGCCAGCCTGTTCACAAGCCGACTCATGACGTTGGTCTTTGTACTCTCTCTGCTCGCCCTGGACTTTTCCCCGGTTTCCGCCGCCACTGTGCAAGTTAGCAGTCTTTCCGCTACCACACTGGCACGCAGTGGACGCCTGCGTATTTTTGGCACCGGCTTCGGCACCTCGGGTCAGGTGCTGATCGACGGCCAGCCTGCGCTCATCGCCGATTGGGCCGATACCCTGATTGTGGCGTACGTTCCTGAGACGGCCCGGCTCGCCACGGTGACTGTCCAGGTTGTTACCCCCGGGGGAAGCAGCAATACGGTGAGCCTGACCGTGACAACCCGCCAGGGCAATGGCCGGGTGAAATGGCGCTTCCAGCACAGCGGTATGTACACAGTGGTTCGGCCAGCCGTGGGGCCCGATGGCACTGTATACGTGGTTGACATAGGCAACCACCTGTATGCATTGAGCCCGGATGGCGCACTGAAGTGGATCGCGCGCGCCGGCGCCAAAGGACTCGCCGTAGGCTCCGATGGGACGATCTACACCGGTTCCGAGTCGGCGATCCGGGCATTCAACCCGAATGGGACGCTCAAGTGGGCGTTCATGCAGAACCCTCTGGCGATGATTTTGCTGGGGCCGAATGTTGGACCTGACGGGAATATCTATGCCGTGGCGACGGAGGGCATCGGCATCTTTTCGTTGACGCCAGCCGGCGTGCTGCGCTGGACACAGCCCGAGACGTATGACCGCTTGATCGTCGATTACCAGGAGGTGGTCTTCGGTCCCAACGGCGCCAATCAGCAGATGTACTTCCTGGCGAATAACCATCTCAAAGCCTTGCGCCTGGATGGCAGCCCAGTCTTTACAATTCCGGCGAGCGGCAATCAGCCAGCCACCGGTCCTGATGGTAGCCTCTACACTACTTACACCGCGCTGGGCGCCTACACACCAGCCGGCAGCGTGAAATGGTCGTTCACCGGCGTCGTCAACAATGCTGCCACCGCCCCGGACGTTGGTCCCGACGGTGTGGTGTATTTCGTCCACAACCTTAGCACGCTGTATGCCGTCAACCCAAATGGCACCGAACGTTGGCGCGTCGTCACATCCGAGATCATGGAGGACCCCATCGTCAGCCCGTCGAATTCCATGCTCGCCATGGGAGGCATCCCGACCTACGGCACGTCCGGTTTCTTCAAGGCGGTCAGCACGGGTACCCATGCCGAGCTGTGGCGGGTGACACTGGCGCCGGAGAATGGCGGCAACCTGGTGCCGGACAGCCGGCCGCGCTTCACACCGGACGGGCAGACGCTCTATATCACGGCCCAGATTCTGGGTGGCGATCAGAGCAATCTATACGGCTACGTGTACGCGATCGACACTGCGGGCACCATCGCTCCCACACCGACCCCGGGTTCCACTAAAACACCGACCAATACACCTGTTTCCCCGACGCCCACCAACACACCTGTTACCTCTACACCGACCAATACGCCTGCAGGGGGCACAAGCACCGGTTTTCTCTCCCCCTCCGCAAATGCAGCGCAGACCTCCGGTGCGGGCGATAACAACGGTTACCAGACCAATCCCGCCAATGCTTATGCCAACGACTCATTGGTCACAACCGATACCGATAGCGGCACGAACAAAAGCACATCCTGTACCGATAACGGCAAGGATAAGCACCGCTACTACAACTACAATATCAGCATTCCTGCGACCGCTGTGATCCAGGGTATTCAGGTGCGCCTCGATGCGCGCGCCGATGGGACAGGCGGATCTCCGAAGATCTGCGTACAGCTCTCGTGGGATGGCGGCATCACCTGGACAACAGCCAGGTCTACCACGACCCTCAGCACCAGCGAAGCCACTTACAGCCTTGGCAGCACATCCGATACCTGGGGACGCACGTGGAATTCCGGCAATTTCAGCAACGCCAACTTCCGCCTGCGGGTCATTGACGTGGCGAGCAACCCGAGTCGCGACTTCTTCCTCGATTATGTCGCGGTCAATGTGACGTACGGACCCTAAGACATAGGCTCTCCGGCTCGGACCACGCAGCAAACGTGTGCGTAGTCCGAGCCGGACTCTTTAACGAAGGCGATACAGGTGACTGTCACTTCTCTAATAAAAGCTGGAAGTGCCATCCCGGCGGACGGGGACCGGAGCAAAGAATTCGATCGGTCGTTATTCTCTTATAGAAGCGTGCAGCGCCGATGTTGGCTCACGGCTGAGGACTTGCTGTCCAGCCGCGGCATCACTGCCGCACGCAGACAACGTTAGTATTGCATATCGCGCTGTTAGAAGTTAAGGAGAGAAACGATGAATCGGACAGGATTTCCATACAACGGTTTTCTAGGTTCATTCGGAAGACAGCGGGGAGCAGGACGTAACTGGGGCCGCCTGCTTCGAGGAGTAGGAAGAAGCACAAGGTCTGTGATGCGTTCTGCCCGTCCGCGCAGGCACAGACGGGGATGCTGCTGTTGCCCCGCAGTTTTCGTGCTTGGGTTGGCGGGAGCGGGCTTGATCGCCGGCTTCTTATATGTAGGAATACGGTTCTTCGGCTGGGCGTAGAACTATGACTCAACGCTCGACGTGGATTATGTCATTTACACCCCATTGCAGGCCTTTGGCGTGATGCCATTCTGCAGCAACGGTGAGCGCCCTGCCGAGGTGAGGAGGTCATTTTGAGCCCTAAGGTCGGCTTGTGGCCCGGACAGTCCTCGATGTAGTCCGAGCTACACCCTGTAAGTGGGCTAAACCCAGCGAATAAAACCAACAGTCCCGTGAAGGATTTCCTATCACGGGACTGTTATTTGTTTAATTCATTCCAAATGACGTTCAAAACTGCATCGATATTGTTTGTGACAACGTGATTCCAAAACCTGATGACACGGTATCGCTTTGATTCCAGGTATTTCGTTCTTTCCAAATCGTAATCAGCCTGATCGATGTGTTGACTTCCATCCAGTTCAATAACACTTTTCGGCGGGATGAACAAAAGTCCACGATGTAATTGCCAATGGCGTGTCCCCGGCACCGCACGCCGGGGCGGTGTGACGGCGAAATTGGACTCCCGCCATCCGATGAGCGCGCAGATGTGACCAAAGCGTTGCTTCTGCTTCTGTTTGGTTTTGACGCAGTTCCCCTGCGCGACGCATCATCTTTGGTGTAGAGACTTTTGCGGCATAAGTACTTCCAATTCTAGCACGCCCCCTCCGCCCTCCCTCCGGTCGGGGCACCCCCCCAAATCCGGAAGATGGACTTGGAATAATTATCCAAAGGCTCTAGTTCGGATTTGGGGCACTCTGCGAGTATGCTTCGCGAAGGCAGGAGGGGGCAGAAACGGGTTGTAATGAATGTACTTCCTCTGGCTGGCGAACAAACGTTTCCATGGCTGTACCCCTGACAGTCCTAAGTTGCGCTTTACCCAGAGCATTATATAATCAAGAGATGCCGATAAAAACCCTCTCTCTGGATGCCGTGCGCGGGCTGATGATCGCCGCGCAAGGATTAGATGATCGTCCAAAGCCGCGTGCCACGAAAAAGGCTGTCCGTTCGATCATCCGCCAGATGCACATTTTGCAAATCGATACCATCAATGTCATCGCCCGCAGTCCGTATCTGGTGTTGTGGAGCCGGCTCGGCGACTATGATCCGCGCTGGCTGGAGGAGCTGTTGGCAGAAGGCGCGCTGTTTGAATACTGGTCACACGCGGCGTGCTTCCTGCCGATGGAGGATTACCCGCTGTATCGTCACCTGTACGGGGATTGGCTGGGAGGGCGCGCCCACAAATGGTTGGAGGAACATGCTGCCGTCGTCGAAAGCGTGCTGAATCACGTCCGGGAACATGGGGAGACCCGTTCCTCCGATTTCGAGCGCAGCGACGGACAAAAAACCAACTGGTTCAACTGGAAAGAAGAGAAAATTGCGCTGGAGTATCTGTTCTATGCCGGCGAACTGATGGTCCGCAAACGCCACAACTTCCAGCGGATCTATGATTTGCGGGAACGGGTGCTCGCGGAGCTCGGCGATCTCGAGCAGCTGCCCGAGCTATCCCCTGCCGAGGCGCATGACCAGTTCGTCCTCAACACCATCCAGGCGCTGGGCGTGACGAAGGCGGAATGGATCGCCGATTATTTCCGCCTCAGCAAGACCGCTGCCAAAGACGCCCTAAAAC
Organism: Anaerolineales bacterium; assembly: GCA_035462205.1. Taxonomy (GTDB): domain Bacteria; phylum Chloroflexota; class Anaerolineae; order Anaerolineales; family Villigracilaceae; genus Defluviilinea. The sequence continues at coordinate 1,047 of DATHUN010000044.1, read as the reverse complement.
GCCTGGCGGAGCAGGATCGCCTGCTGACCGTCGAGGTGGAAGGCTGGAATACCCCGGGCTACATCCATCCTGCAAACCGTAAACAGGTAGAAGCCGCGGCGAAGGGGAAGATCCCACGCTCGAAAACGACCTTTCTATCGCCGTTCGACCCGCTCGTGTGGGACCGCAGGCGCGCCCTGGAGCTGTTCCACTTCGACTATAAGATCGAGGTGTATACGCCCGCTCCCAAACGCAAATATGGCTACTTCACGCTGCCGATCCTGTACAACAATGCGCTGATCGGTCGCATCGATCCCAAAGCGCACCGCAAGGAGGGTATCTTTGAGGTCAAGGCGCTGCACCTCGAGCCGGGAGCGGTGGTCGACGATGCCCTGGTGGCGGAGCTCAAATCGGCTTTGCAAGCCTGCGCCGCATGGCACAAGACACCGCAGGTCGTGGTCCGTTATGCTGCCAAACCCGGGCTTGCCAAACGGCTTTCGGATTAGTGCTTGTCTCCGAAGCTCCCCGTTTTGCCACATTCTCTGGCACCGCCGGTGTGTACTTACGCGCGCCCGGCATAGTACATTTTGGATGTGTGGCATATCCGTTTGGTGCCAACTGGCTATTGATCTTCGAAGACTGGAGGTCTATACTATTTTCTCTGTAAGTACAGATAAATGGAGTTATACGGAAACTTTCTGTATAAAACCCCGTATAGGAGTCGTTTACGGAAACCTTCCGTATAAAACCTAGTTAGGCGTAATGAAGCAGGATAAAGCTATGGTTGTAATTAATGGCACACAATACAAACTCTGCTTGCTTGATACGAACGCGGTAAGCGAGATGATCAAGAATCGTAATAGTGAGTTTCAAAAATTCCTAAACAATCTCTTTCGTGAGGGCTTCGTTCCATCCTTCTCCCTCTTTTCAATCATTGAGCTACGGCAAAGACAAGATTTGTTTTCAGAATTTCTTGATATCTTCTCAGTATTTCCCTCGGTTATTTTGAAAGGTCATCAGCAAATGTTAGAGGAGGAAATCAAGAATTATCCTCATTACAATAAGATA
>DATHUN010000043.1:0-2836 GCA_035462205.1 Anaerolineales bacterium | reverse complement strand
CAAGTGATCACACCGAAAGTGGAAAAGATCCTGCGCGGCGTATTACGCTCTTTGTAAAATAGTGGTATGGGTTTTGTTTACCGCACACTGGCAAATTACGAACCTTTGATCTATATCGCCCTGGCGATTGGAGCTATGTTCGCCTTTCGCCGGATGTGGCGGTCCTGGCGTGAGTGGCGCGATTCAGTTTACGGTCTGGAGCGCGAATTCGCCTTGCGCAGGTTGGGACAGGCAACCGCTCTTGCTTTGTTGATTTTAGGGCTTGTATTTGCGGAGTTCTTCGTTGCCACCTTCATCGCGCCCGCATTGCCGGCTTCCGATATTATGGCGACTCCTACGCTGAATCTTTTAGTGACACCTCCAGGCACCCTTTCGCCTGGCTCCACAGCTCTCGCCGTTACCCAACCTGTCCCGAGTGGCATGAGCGGCTGCGTCCCGGACAAAGTCATGATTACCTCGCCCAAGCCAAGCGAAGAGGTCAACGGGACGATCACGATTACTGGCACAGCTGATGTCCCGAATTTTGCTTTTTATAAATATGAAGTTACTTCCATGGGTACCCAAAATTGGGTGACTATCGCCGCGAAACAAGCCCCGGTCAAAGATAAGGATTTAGGGGAATGGAACACGCTTCCTTTTGCCAACGGCGACTATTTCTTACGCCTTGTTATTATTGATAATGTCGGTGCATCGTTGGAACCTTGCGTGATTGCCGTTCGCGTATTAAATCAATAACGGAGTAACAATGCCTGCCTTCGAAGTCCGTCCTGCCATTGCCAATGATCTGTCCCGCCTCATCGCGATCGATCATTCCTGCTTGAGCGATTACGTCTGGCAGCTGGAAGTGCGCCGCGAGCCTTCCCAGATTACAACCAGCTTCCGGGAGGTGCGGCTACCGCGTACAGTGTCTGTCGCGTACCCGCGCAACCCCTTGTCACTTGCCGATCAGTGGAATCGCCGCGACGTGATTCTGGTTGCCCTAAATGAAGGTGTGCCCGTAGGATATACGGCCGCGACGGAGGAACATACGGCAGCCATTGCTTGGATAACGGATCTCGTTGTCAGTTCCGAATGGAGGCGGCAGGGCGTCGCATCCGAGCTATTAATGGCCATCCAGACGTGGGCAGTGAAAAGAGCGATTCGCCGGCTTATCCTGGAGATGCAATCGAAAAATCAACCTTGCATTCGCCTTGCACAGAAGTTTGGCTACGAATTCTGCGGGTATAATGACCAATATTATCCGACCCAGGATGTGGCTTTGTTCTTTGGGAGAGCATTAAGGTAAGTTTGGAAGGTTTGCATGTTTAACGGTTGGACGGACGGTTTGCTGGCGGGTTTGCAAACGATCAACAATATTTTAACGGCAGGCATCGCCATTACGGCATTTTCGCTCTTTTTATATGCACTGTCGTTTAACTTGCGTGATCGCGTGGCGCGTTCGTTCGCGATCATATTGCTTTGTGTCGTAGTTGTTTTCACCACGGAGGCGCTGCAGAGCAAATCCATGCCGTATTGGGGGATTGAACTGCTCCTGCGATTGCAGTGGGTTGGCATAATCTTCTTACCACCATCGTATTTACATCTTTCAGATGCTCTGCTTGTGACCGCCGGTCGTCCCTCGCGGGGCCGCAGGCGGATCGCTGTGCGCCTTGTGTATGTAGCATCTTTAATTTTTTTGTTTTTGCTTTCCATGGGCTGGCTTGTGGGGGATTTGCTAAAAAATGGCAGCCCCGCACCGCACCTGCAGCGTACCATGTGGACGGAAGTATTCACTCTTTATTACATCGCAATCATCAGCTGGGCTGGATATAACTTCCTCCGCGCATTCTCTCGTATGCTCACACGATCTGGTCGCCGCAGAATGTTGTACCTGATGGCAGGTGCAACCGCTCCGGCGCTTGGATCTTATCCCTATCTATTATTTGGTTCCGGCATCGCCGCTCGATTTCCCTTAGCGTTTTGGAGTACAGCATTCCTCATTAACCTGCTCGTGGCTGGACTTGTGATTACCATGGCCTATGCCGTAGCGTTTTTTGGCGTATCATGGCCAGACCGGGTAGTGAAGAGCCGTTTGTTCAAATGGCTGCTGCGCGGACCAGTCACAGCTTCACTGGCATTGGCAACCATGACCATCGTGCGACGCGCTGCGTTATTGTTGGAGGGAGAACAATATTCTGCTTTTGTGCCGCTGGCTGTTGTAGTGACCGTTTTGTTATTCGAACATGCGGTCACTTTATTTTCCCCGATTTGGGAGCGCTTATTATTCTTTGGGCGCGATCGCGCCGAGCTTCAATTGCTGCAGAATATCGAAGAACGCCTTTTGACTCGCAGCGACCTACAGCAGTTCCTGGAAACAGTCTTAGCGGCGGTGCGCGATCATTTGCAATCCCCGTGCGCCTTTGTCGCCGCGTTGGATGGGGAGGAGCTCTCTTTGAGCGTCGTAGCGGGGAACCGCGCCATCCTTGAAAAGGAAAGCCTTGACGAAGCTCTGAAGCTTATTAACCACAATCACGAAAGCGGGCGACGCGAATTTGTCTGGGGTGAGTTTTGGATTCTGCCTTTACATCAGCGCAAATCAAATGGCGACCGCGACGAAATGCCTCCATTGTTAGGTCTGCTGGGAGTCGCGCGCCGGACCGACCAACCGATGGATAAGGAGCAGCGCGACGCGGTCTGGCTGCTGGCGGATCGAGCTGCTCTCGCTCTGGAAGATCGGCAGCTCCAGCAGCGTGTTTTCCGATCCCTGGAAGATTTGCAGCCGCAGATCGAAATGCTACAGCAGATACGCGCCGTTGGTCGTTATGATACGAGCACGAGTCTGCTGACCGAGCCTGTG
>DATHUN010000042.1:0-13396 GCA_035462205.1 Anaerolineales bacterium | reverse complement strand
TGCCTATAGCAAGCTGTGTACAGGCATGGGGTTCATTGCCTCCTGTAGGTGGTCCACCGCCATGGTTGAGTACGCCGCCCAACGCCCAGGAATTGGATACAGACATTCCCTATAATTATCTCGCTGCGCAGTTGATCCGTCAGCGGGTCGTCGACGCAAGCTCCTGCCCGGACGGCGGTTTAATGCCCGATAACAGTGCCTCCAACTGCGGCATGCAAGTCGCCCGCGACGCAGTGCGCACCTGGCAGAACCAGTTCAATGAGCTCATCTTAAATGTCGCCCGCGATACAGGTGTTCCGGCCCGCTTGTTGAAAAGCCTTTTTGCAATCGAAAGTCAGTTCTGGCCCGGTGCGCGTCCTAAATCGGACATCGGTCTTGGTCAGCTTACCGAACAGGGTGCAGATACTACCCTGTTGTGGAACCCACCGTTCTTTTATCAGTTCTGCCCGCTGGTGATGGACTCGGCTGAATGCAGCAAAGGTTACCTGCATCTAACCGACGAGCAGCAGCAATATGTGCGGCTGTCTTTGATCGACGCGGTCAATGCAACCTGTGAGGATTGCCCGCTGGGTATTAATCTCGACCGCGCCAATTTCAGCATCGGCGTGTTTGCCCATACCATGCTTGCGAACTGTGAGCAAGCCGGTCAGCAAGTGGAAAATGTGACCGGTGATCTGGCAGGCAAGTCTGCTAGCTATGAAGACCTGTGGAAATTCACACTCGTCAACTACAACGCCGGTCCCGGATGCTTAGGAGATGCACTTACCATCACGGAAGGCGAAGACCTGGCATTAACCTGGGAAAACGTAGCCCCCCATCTCGCTCCGGCATGCCAGGGCGCGATCAATTATGTGAACGAAATTAGCAAATAGAATTAACAAGGTGATCGATACAAAACGAGCGGAGGCACAGCCTTCGCTTTTCTTTTCTGTGCTAAACTAAGCGCATGCTGTCAGACCTGCACATGCGCCAGTTGCACACAGCCTGATTTGCTACGAATTGCTAAGCGATTCGAATTCAAAATCATTGGGTGGTGCCGGGGAGTGCAGCTGAAGCAGGCGGGGCAATGACATATTGATTAACGGAGGCTTCATGCTTTCACCTATCGAAAAGATCCTGTTTGCGCTTGCCGTTCTGGTTTCACTATATTTCACTTATCGCGGTGTGATGCGAATCATCGGTCACATTTCGAGCGGGCAGGGCAAGCCGAATTGGAGTGTGATTTGGAAGCGGATTGGCACGCTGATTGTCAAAGTGGGGTTATTCCAACCGGTCTTTCGTCTTCGCCTGGGCGCCAGCATACTACACGCCATGATCGGCTGGGGCTTTCTAACATTTTTACTGATCAATCTTGCAGACCTGATCTATGCCTACACAGGATTCAAACTTCTTGAGCACACGGGGCTATTCGGGAATGCCTATCGCTGGATTGCGGATGTAGCGGGCGTAGGAATCCTGGTCGGAATCGTAGGGATGGTGATCCGGCGCTTTATCATCCGACCGAAGAATCTGGATCCGTACCAATCGACTCATCTTTTACCGAAAGCGCGCTCGGGCATCCAGCGCGATTCGGCGATCGTGGCCGCGTTCGTCTTTACGCACAATGCGGCGCGTTTATTGGGAGAGTCCTTTTACGTCGCTGCGGCCGGAAGCCCTGACAGAGGGCAGCCATTCATTTCGGCGGTCGGCGGCTTATGGTCTGGTGTGAATCCGCAAACTCTGCTCATGGCCGAGCGGCTCATGTTCTGGATATCCATCGGCGCGGTGGTCGCTTTTCTTCCTTATTTCCCGATCTCGAAACATATCCACCTCTTTTTTGCCCCAATCAATTATGCGTTGAAACCGGAGCGCAAATCCATTGGGCAGCTGAATTACATCAACATGGACGACCAATCCATTGAGCAATTCGGCGCGGCAACAATGAAGGATCTGCCCTGGGAACAGGTCATGGATGCATACGCATGCATTATGTGTTTCCGCTGCCAGGAAATGTGCCCCGCTTATGCGACGGGAAAAATCCTCTCTCCCGCGGCATTGGAGATCAACAAGCGCTATCACCTGAACTCCGGCGGCTCGATGGACGTGCCAATGCTCGATCTTATTCCGGCCGAGGCAGTTTGGGCATGTACCGCCTGCGGCCAGTGCGTGGATATTTGTCCGGTGGGCAATGAACCGATGCGCGACATCATGGAGATTCGCCGCAACCTGACGTTGATGGAAAACAGTTTCCCGCGCCAGCTGGAGAACGCCTTCAAAGGCATGGAGCGGAACGCCAACCCATGGAACGTCTCGCAAGCGGATCGGCTAAAGTGGGCACAAGGCTTGAACGTTCCCACCATTGAACAGAATCCTGAGCCTGACATTTTGTGGTGGGTTGGATGTGCAGCCGCCACCGATGCTCGCGCCCAAAAGATCGCCCAAGCCTTTGCAAAAATATTGAACGCAGCCGGCGTAAACTTTGCCGTGCTCGGACAAAATGAACAATGCACCGGCGACTCCGCCCGCCGCGCTGGACGCGAAGATATTTTCTTTGGATTAGCGTCTGCAAACGTCGAGCTATTGAATGAAGTGAAACCGAAGCGAATGGTGACAACCTGCCCGCATTGTTTACATACGATCAAGAATGAATACCCTGCCTTCGGCGGGAACTATGAAATCGTGCATCATACACAATTCATCAACGAATTGGTGGGTGCGGGAAAGATCACGATGAACCTGGAAGGCGATAACATGAAAGTGACCTTCCACGATCCATGTTATCTCGGTCGGCATAACAAGATTTTCGATGCACCGCGCGATGCGTTGAAATCCGCCGGCGCGTTGACGATCGAGATGCCGCGCAATTCGTCCAAGTCCTTTTGCTGCGGCGCGGGCGGCGCGCAGATGTGGAAGGAAGAGGAACCGGGCAGGATGCGCGTTAACGAAGCGCGTTACAAAGAAGCGAAGGAAACCGGCGCGAACACCCTCGCGGTGGGATGTCCCTTCTGTATGACCATGTTAACCGATGCATCCAAGGCAGATAGCAGCGGCAGTCTCCAAGTGAAGGATGTGGCGGAGCTGGTGGCAGAGCGAATGAAATAGAAGGAACGCAGGAATGATCGACCTCTCTACAAAATTTGGTCACGCCGTAAAGCGACATCTCAAGAACGAATATGTGGTCTGGCTGACGACAGTGGATGCCACTCTCACACCGCAGCCGCGTCCGGTTTGGTTTATTTGGGAAAATGATTCCTTCCTGATTTTCAGTAAGCCGAACGCGTATAAGGTAAAACACATTGCAAGACATCCCATGGTGTCCTTGCATTTCAATACGGATGAAACCGGCGATAAACATGTAATCGTATTCACTGCTGAAGCAGTCATTGACTCGAATTGCCCTCCCGCGCATACAGTCCGTGACTACCTGAAAAAATATAAAAGTGGGATCATTGACTTGAAGATGACTCCCGAAGGATTCAGCGACGAGTATTCCACGGCAATTCGAATCCGACCCACCGAAGTCCGTGGTTGGGAGTAAAATAGCCTCCCACCAGCGAGGAGGCAACGATGAAAGATATGATTCGCACACTTCATCCCGAAAAAAAACAAGGCGTAAATATTAGCAAGACAAAATACGAAATCATTCGCAAGGCAATCTTATTGGCTTTACACACGCAAAAGGAAATGACATTTATGAATTTATCCCGGGCCGTGGAAAAGGAGGTGAATGGCAATTTCGAAGGCTCGGTCATGTGGTATGTCACGACCGTTAAATTGGATCTAGAGGCACGCGGCGTCGTAAAACGCGTGCAAAACTCGAGGCCACAACTTATTAGACTTACTTAAGGATTTACTATGTCGCAACCAACGTTCAATCTCAACGAAGCCCATGAATATTTCTCCGCCGAATTGTTCAACACAACATGGGAATACATCGAACAGGCAGATGAGCGTTCTGCCGAAGAGGAAATGGCCATGCTACACCTCGCCGTTGCGTCCCTGTGGCATTGGAGTCAACGCAAAGATGTCAAACCGCAGAACCTGTGCGTCGGATGCTGGCAGGTATCACGTGTTTATAACCTGCTCCGGCAACCAGATAATGCCCGAACCTATGGCTTACTTGCCCTGAAGCACGCCGAGGGACTCGATGCATTCTTCAATGCCTATGCTTATGAGACCCTGGCGCGCGCCGAAATGCAAGCTGGAAATCGTAAGGGGATGACAGGTTATCTGGAACAAGCAAAAAAGATAGGAGCGCTGATCGAGGATCAAGAAGATAAGCAGCTCTTGCTAAAAGATCTTGCAACAATTAAATAAACCGAGAAGAAACGCACCCTGCAAGGTGGGTTTCTTCTGACTAACCAGGTACTACTTTCTCTTCAGCAACTTCTCCCCTTCGATCGCCAGAAAGATCAGGGCAGCGCTTCCGAGAGCGATCATCAGATCCGTGCCGCTCAATGCCTTTACATTGAAGAAGGTACTCAGCGCCGGAATATAGATCACCAAGAGTTGCAACCCAAGCACCAAAAATGACATTCCTGCCAGCAGTGGATTCCCACTCCATCCCATTTTGAGGGAAGAATCTTTCGAGGAACGCGAAGCCAGTGCCTGAAATACCTGGGCAAAGGCAAGGAACGAGAAAACCATCGTTTGCCACTGCTGGCGGCCTGTGAAGTAATACCAGGAACCGAGTGCCAGTGCAAGCAAGCCGATCAGCATCCCCACCCAAATGACATGCCATCCGGCGCCTCGGGAGAACACACCTTCCTTTGGGGAATAAGGCGGTCGCTTCATCGTGTCGCTTTCCGCTTGCTCCACACCAATTCCTAATCCCAGCAGACCATCCGTCAGCAGGTTGAGCCACAGAAGTTGCAGCGGCAAAAGCGGAATCGGCTTGCCCAAAAATGGTGCCAGCAGCATTACGAGGACTTTCCCGATGTTCCCCGCTACGCTAAAGCGCACAAACTTGCGGATATTATCGTAGATCGTGCGGCCTTCCTTCACTGCCGCAACAATCGTTGCAAAATTGTCGTCAAGCAGGACCATATCCGCAGCTTCCTTCGAGACATCCGTACCGGTGATGCCCATTGCCACACCAATATCGGCGCGCTTCAAAGCAGGCGCGTCGTTCACACCATCCCCGGTCATGGACACAATATGTCCGCGCTCCTGTAGCGCCTGTACAATTTTCAGCTTATGTTCCGGGGAGACACGGGCGAATACTTGCACATCGTCCACAGAATTTTTCAGTTCGTTGAAAGACAGGTTCTCAATTTCAGCACCGGTCAGCACCTTGGCGTTATCAGTCTCAATGATTCCCAATTGGCAGGCAATCTCTGTCGCCGTTAACGGATGATCGCCGGTGATCATTACCGTACGAATCCCTGCCGATTTGGTGACCGCCACGGCATCTCGTACCTCATTGCGCGGCGGATCGATCATGCCGAACAATCCAACGAACGTTAGATTCTGTTCCAAATCGGTTTGGATGACCTCCGGGATTTGATTGATCAAACGGAAGGCAACCCCAAGGACGCGCATCCCTTTCCGGGCGAGAGTCTGGTTCGCCGCTTCGATCCGGACTTCGTAGCTATCGTCCATTTCCTCGGCTCTACCGTTCACCCAAATATGACTCGATAAATCGATCAGCCCATCCACACTTCCTTTGGTAAAGGCAATGTAACGATGATTGCTCACATCCAAGCCGGCCAGCATCTCTGCATCATACTGCCGCAGGTGATGGACGGTGGTCATGCGCTTGCGATCCGAGTCGAAGGGAAGTTCCGCCGTGCGCGGGAAGGAAGTATCGAGTGCCGATTTCCAATATCCCATTTTCGCCGCGGCTGTGACTAAGGCACCTTCGGTGGGATCACCGATTGTGTGGAAGCGGTCATCCCCTTCGTCGACAAGTTGCGCGTCATTACAAAGTGCACCACCAACTGCTGCCAGCGAAAGAGCGGACTGGGCCGGCGCACCCAAGCGGGTCGCGGTGAAGGAACCGCTTCTGTCCATCTCTTCCGTCAAATCCAGTGAATGGTTGGCAATATCTAAAACGATGACTGTCATGCGGTTTTCGGTGAGCGTGCCTGTTTTATCGGAGCAGATCACCGTCACAGAACCGAGCGTTTCTACGGCGGGCAATTTTCGAATCAGAGCATTCTTCTCGAGCATGCGCTGCGCACCAAATGCCAGCGTAATCGTAACCACTGCAGGTAAACCCTCAGGAACGATCGCCACTGCCACGCTGACTGCCGTAAGCAACATGTGACGTAATTCATCGCCGCGCAGCAGACCGAGCACAGCAATCAATACTGCAATTACAACACCCACTAGGGCAAGATTCTTCCCGAGGGAATCGAGCCTCTTTTGAAGCGGAGTTTCATCGCTACCGCTTTGCTGAATGAGGTCGGCGATTTTGCCCAACTCTGTTTGCATCCCGGTCGCCACGACCAGCGCCCGTCCGCGACCCTGCGTGACGATGGTGCCCATATACGCCATGTTGCGACGATCGCCTAAAGGAAGATCCTCGTCAGAGAGAGCCGCGGTTTGCTTTTCAACCGGCTCTGATTCGCCGGTCAGCGCGGCTTCCTGCACACGCAGATTGACTGCTTCCAGCAGACGCACATCCGCAGGCAGGACGTTGCCCGCCTCTAACTGGAGAATATCGCCAGGGACCAGATCGCGCGCTGAGATTTCCTGCACCGTGCCATCACGCTGCACACGCACATTCGGCACGGACAACTTTTTGAGTGCAGCAATCGCCTGCTCGGCGCGATATTCCTGAACAAAACCAAGGATGGAAAAGAGAATGACAATCGCGGAGATTGCAATCGTGTTCTTGAGATCACCCAGCAACCCGGCAATTACCGCGGCAGCAACGAGGATCAACACCATCGTCGCGGTGATTTGCTCCCAGAATATTTTCAGCGGCGTTCGCCCGCCTTTCTCCACCAATTCGTTGCGGCCGTATTGCGTGAGACGCGATTCCGCTTCGTTTTGCGAAAGACCCGTTTCTGTCTGCGTTTTAAGCGCATCGATGGCCGTTGTAATCGTTTGCAAATGCCAATTCATTTATCATTCCTATCAACGTGATGATACTCCAGCAGTTAATAAAAGACCACCGCCAACGTGAATTGGCGATGGTCTTGCCTTTCCTTGAACAACCGGGAACAAGTTCCGTACTGACGGCTGTGCATCCCAAAAATTGGGCGGCTACTCCCCATCGGAGTTTGCGAATTATACAGTGATTTTCAAGATTCCGTTTACTTAGCTAAGAATCCTCTTATCCAAGAGACTGCGGCAGACTGTTGGCGACCCGCAGTGCAGAGCGGATCATCAGGTATTCCGTGATGTTTTCCATCGTGATCATGCCGACCAGCTGACCGCCATGGGTGACTGGCAAAGTTTTCGAGCCCGATTCCTGCAGCCGGTTGAGCACCATTTCGAGCATCTCATAGGAATCCACCTCGGGCAGATCGCGGCGGATGAAGTCCATCACCGGCGCAGACTGTCCATGTTGTGTGAGCGCCTTCATAAAGGCATCTCGTTCGAGGATACCGGCGACGCGCCCGTTTGCGTCCACGACCGGAAAGTCATGCTGCGAACCGGCGAGGATCAGCGCCACCACCTGGGACAGGTTATCGCGCGGCGAGAGCGTTTTGAAATCCGTCAGCATCGCCCGCGTGACGGGAACTCCGCTCACGGTGTTCTTAACCTGCACGGCACCGGCCTCCTGCGAGGCTCCAATCCAGACAAAGAAAGCAATGAAGAGCAGGAATGGATTACTGAACAAGCCGATGAAGCCGAGGACAAATGCCAATCCTTGACCGATCGTCGCGGCAATCTGCGTCGCACGGACAAAATCCATCCGCATGGCAAGCAAGGCACGCAGCACGCGTCCACCGTCCATCGGGAATGCCGGAATAAGATTGAATAAAACGAGCCAGATGTTGACAATCATCAGGCGCTCGGCAAACGAGCCGGAAGCGATAGTTAGAGCCGTGAACGGTACCAGGCTGTTGGTCACGTAAAGATACACAAACAGGATTGCTGCGATTACTACATTGACCGCAGGTCCCATCAGTGCCACCCACAATTCCTCGATCGGCTTTTCGGGCATCCGCTCCAAGCGCGCCACGCCGCCGATGGGATAGAGTGTGATGTCGCGAGTCTTAATCCCATACCTGCGGGCAGTCAGCGCGTGACCATATTCATGCAAGACGACACATAAAAAGAGGGCAAGGATAAAGAGTATTCCAATCAGCACTTCACCCCAATTCTGGTTCTCAAGCCAGTGACTATACCCGACCCAGCCGATCAACAGCAGGAACGTCGCGTGAACATATATGTCAATACCTGCAAAACGACCCAACTTCCATTGCCATTTCATGGTTTCACCTCCTCAGACGATACTGGCATTGTACATAGAATTTATAAGAAAAATGTTATAAAAAACGATTAGGAACTCTCTGCTTTTTATAGTGTTTTGGAATTCAACAAGTATGATTGGACAATTCAATGAAACTTAAAAATAAAGTTGCTCTTGTAACAGGGTCGGGACGCAACATCGGCCGGGCGATTGCGCTGGCATTCGCCGCAGAAGGCGCGGATGTGGTCGTGAACTCCAGGTCAAACCCTACCGAAGCGGAGCTGGTCGCCGAAGAAGCGCGCGTCTCGGGCGTGAGGGCGATCGCAACCCTGGCAGACGTCTCGGACAAATCGCAGGTGGATGCAATGTTCAAGCAGGTAATCGACACCTTTGGTCATATTGATATTCTGGTCAGTAATGCTGCCATTCGACCACAAAAATCGTTTGTAGATTTATCGGTAGAGGAATGGAGACAAGCGATCGGCGTGATTCTTGATGGCGCCTTTTTTTGCACCCAGGCGGCACTCTCCGTTATGCTGGCGAATCGGTTTGGAAGAATGATCTACATAACCGGCGATGGAGCTTATTCCGGCGTGGCACAGCGCGCTCACGTTTCTGCCGCTAAAATGGGACTGACCGGCCTGGCACGTGGCCTGGCGACGGAATTTGCGGAGAAGAATATAACCTTCAACATTATTTCCCCGGGTCGCATGGATACCAGCCGCGATACTTCTTTTTACGCTGATCCCGCCTCCATGCAGCGCGTGGATGACATTCCGATGAAAAGGTTGGGCAGTCCGGATGAGATCGCAAACGCCTGTGTATTTTTATCTTCAGAAGAAGCGGCCTACATCACCGGGCAGACGCTGCACGTTAATGGCGGGAGAGGATATTACTAGACAATGAGTAGGTCAGGCTTTTAGCGTGACATTGTTTACTCCACAGTCGCGGCAGGTTGCAAGCCCGCCCTAGACAACTTCCAACCATCGAGTATTGATTCAGGAGCAGAAAATGCAAATCGTCCTTGTGCATGTCCATGTCAAGCCCGAATTCATAGATGCATTTAAACAGGCGAGTCTCGAAAACGCCAGCAACAGCGTGAAAGAAACAGGAATTGCGCGCTTCGACGTAATCCAGCAGGTGGATGATCCATCTAGATTCATCCTGGTGGAGGTCTATAAAACAGCAGAGGCCCCCGCGGCGCACAAGGAAACTACACATTACACCCGCTGGCGCGACACCGTTGCAGAGATGATGGCGGAGCCCAGGCAGGGCATTAAATATACAAATACATTTCCCGTGGACGAGGACTGGTAAGCGTATGCTGCCATTCGAATTTGCCACTGCGAATCGAATTATGTTTGGGCCCGGAAAATTAAATGAACTGAGCAAGCACATCGCGGGAAAAAGCAATCGTTTGCTGTTTGTGCATGGCCACTCCCCCGACGCGATTCCTCGCGTGAGGAGCATACTCTCAGCACTGAATATCTCGGTCATAGAATTTCTAGTGCACGGCGAGCCAACCATTGATCTGGTGCGCGCCGGCGTACGAGCTGCACAAAACTGTGACCTGGTCATCGGCGTAGGGGGCGGCAGCGTGCTAGACACCGGCAAGGCGGTTGCGGCATTGGCGACGAATCCCGGTGATGTACTAGATTATTTGGAAGTCATTGGCAAAGGACAGCCGCCGGTCAACGCACCGCTTCCCTACATAACTATTCCAACAACTGCAGGCACCGGCTCCGAAGTAACCCGTAACGCCGTGATCGAAGCGCCTGAACAAAATGTGAAGGTAAGTTTGCGCGGCCTGGCAATGCTGCCACGTCTTGCATTGGTGGACCCCGAATTAACGTATAGCCTGCCAGCCGAGATAACGGCAAGCTCCGGGCTGGATGCGCTCACTCAATTGATCGAACCTTTCGTTTCCATCAAAGCAAATCCACTAACCGATGCGATCTGCCGGGAAGGGATAGGGTATGCCGCGCGATCATTAAGGCGCGCCTATGAAAATGGAGCAGATCACGAGGCGCGCCAAGGAATGTCACTGGCAAGCCTATTTGGTGGACTCGCTCTGGCAAATGCCGCGCTGGGGGCAGTACACGGGTTTGCAGGTCCTTTAGGGGGGATGTTGCATGCACCGCACGGCGCGCTTTGCGCGCGTTTGCTACCGCATGTGATGGACGCGAATATCAAAGCGTTGAAAGCACGCCAACCGGAACATCCCTCCTTGCGGCGTTATGATGAGATTGCGAAAATCCTCACTGGCACTGCTAATGCTACGGCGCAAGATGGCGTGACATGGACAACCCAACTGGTGGAGGATCTAAAAATCCCCGGGCTTTCTCGCTATGGAATGAACGCAGAGAAATTTCCGGAAGCGGTAGAAAAAACCATAAAAGCAAACAGCTTCAAAGGAAATCCAATCGCCCTGAATGAAAAAGAGTTGAACGAAGTATTAGAAAAAGCTTTATAAAGTAAAGAGCGTACAAATCTTTCGACCCGCACGCTCTTCATTTCCAAATTACCGATTACTACTATTCTCTATTTAATAACACCTAACTTTTTTCCGGCTTCCCCGATCACATCCATCGCCCGTTCGATCTCGCTCGGCTCGTGCGCGGCGGTCACCGTTGCCCGCAGGCGTGCGAGTCCTTCCGGGACGGCGGGAGAAACGACTGGGAGCACGAATACGTCATTGTGTTGAGCTTCGCGCGTCATTCGAAATGCGGTTTCATCGTCACCGCACAATACCGGGACAATGGCGGTCTCCGTCAGCATGGTATCGAAGCCCATGCTTTTCAGCCCACCAATAAATTGTTTGGTGTTTAGGTTCAGTTTTTCAATTCGTTCCGGCTCATCCAGAATGACCTTGAACGCTTCGCTTGCAGCGGCGGCCTGGGCGGGTGGTAATGCCGCAGAGAAAATATAGGCGCGACTGGCATGTCGGAGGTACGTGACAATCTCTTTCTTCGCGGCGACGTATCCACCCACCGATGGAATAGTCTTGCTCAACGTGCCCATTTTGATATCAATTACATCTCCAAGACCAAAATGCTCTTCAATGCCTCTGCCTGTTTCACCGAGCACACCGATGGAATGCGCCTCGTCGATCATCAGCCATGCATTATATTTCTTGCACAATTCAAGCACCTTGGGCAGATCAATGATATCGCCATCCATGCTAAAAACGGAATCAGCGATCACCAGCTTGGCAACATCCGGCGGCGCGTTCCTGAGCAGGCCTTCAAGATGTTCCATGTCGTTGTGACGAAAGCGGCGAAACTCTGCGCCCGACATCAAACAACCATCCACAATGGAAGCGTGGTTTAACTTATCTGAGAACACATAATCGCCGCGCCCCATCAGCGTGGAGACAACACTCAGGTTCGTAGCATAGCCTGATGAATACGTGAGCGCAGCTTCTGCATGCTTGAAGTCTGCAATAGTCTCTTCCAGTTCCGTGTGAATCGTCAACGTCCCGGCCAGCGAACGAACCCCATGTGTTCCCGTTCCAAATTGGTCGATCGCCTTCCTGGCAGCTTCATTGATGCGCGGATGATTGACCAGACCAAGATAACTGTAGGAAGCATACATCCCCATCTCTCGTCCCCGTACACGCACCTTCATCCCAGGTAGAATTTCCTCAACAGGCTGGTTGTAAAAATACAGGTCATTTTCTTTTGCTAGTGAAACGCGATCCATAATCGCGTGGATGCGGCGGGTGACAGCATCGTCTGTACTATGAAAATCCATAATGGGAGCCTCCGAAGCAGAATGTCGCAAGTGTAGCCGAGTGATGCAGGATTGTCTAGCGGCAGGAAACAGGCTTACCGGTGCGCGCCGATTCGAGCAGCGCAGCGATCGTCCTGACGTTGGCGCGGCTGTCCTCGAGCGAAATGCGCGGCTCTTTTCCCAGCAGGATTGCATCCGCCATGTCCTCCACTTCGCCAAGATACAGTTCCTGCCCCTTGATCTTGATCGTCTGGGTCTTGCCGTCGCGGTCGCGGGTCAGATAGATTGCTTCCTTTTCATTCGGCTTATATGGATTCGGGATGCTCAATGTCCCTTCCTTGCCCACAATTTCCATGAAGGCACGGAAGGCGACGACAAAGCTGCTATCGAATTGCATCAGGACATCATCGGCAAACCGCATTTGTCCGACAAACGTGTCATCAATCCCGGTCGGACCGATCACCTGCTGCCCAAACACTTCGAGCGGATCCTCCCCGAGAACACTGCGCGCGTAGCTGATCGGATAACAGCCCACATCCCAGATGCTCCCGCCTCCCCACTCGGGGTTCAGTCGCACGTCCCCCTGGCGGGATAAGACATAGCTAAAGGCACCGCGGATCAGTTTCACGGTCCCAAGAGAGCCTGCTTTGACGAGCTCCTGCACCTTCAGTGTTTGTGGATGGTGGCGATACATAAACGCCTCAGCGACAACTCGTCCATGCCTGCGCGCTGCAGCTTGGACCGTATCCACTTCCTCCACACTCAGTGCGAGCGGCTTTTCACATAGAACGTGCTTGCCCGCCTCCACCGCTTTGATCGTCCACTCGGCATGGAGATGGTTCGGCAGCGAGTTGTAGATCACATCAATTTCGGGATCAGCAAGCAAGGCTTCGTAAGAACCATAGGCGCGCCCAATCTTCTTTTCTTGTGCGTAAGTATCCGCGTTTTGCCGTGAGCGGGAGGCCACCGCCAGCAACCGATTTCGCTGGGAGGCACGTAGAGGGGGGATCAAGGCATTATTGATGTGGGCAGTAGAAAGCAATCCCCAATGGAGAACTTTATTCGTCATGGATGTGTCCTTTGTAAAAAAATAGCCCTGCAGGATAATTCCTGCAAGGCTATTGTATCCGATTGGTTTTATTGTTGTCTCAGCGCAGGCATCGGAATGGGAATGCTGTAAAAACTGGCAGCGCCGCCCATGCCATTTTCACAGGTATAGGGAGGCTGCGTCGTGATCGTCCGTGTTCCTTCCACCTCCGCTGCCCAGAACATAAAGCCTAACATGCCAGCCGTCGTCCCGGTTCCTTGCGGCGCGAC
>DATHUN010000041.1:0-12062 GCA_035462205.1 Anaerolineales bacterium | reverse complement strand
AGACACTTTCGACAGGTAACCTTCGCATGCGGATAGATCAAATTAAATGCGACAAAGATCTCGCCCACCATGGCTTCTTCCACTTGTTGAATGCCACTGATAATTCGTTCTTCACTGACCGGGAAATGATTGGAGCGATGACCTCTGAAGATCGAGTTCAATAGAATGATGAAATGCCGTGGCAATAGCTGTGTATGTCTCAAAATATAGGAGATCGTTTCTTCCTGATATCCTGTCCGATTTGTGATTTTCGCCGGCAGGACCGCGCTGAACAGAAACAAAGCGTCGGCACGTTTCGTAAGGTCAAGATGAACATATTTTTTATAGAGTTCACGGTGGTTCAATGCTAAATAGAACATCAGACGCTGTGCGCCAATCAGAATCAGCTCACTGGCGGACCATTGCAGCTTGAGAGCGCGCCGGAAGTCCTTATTAGGGTTCGAGGACAACTCCACGAAACGCGGATACAGCTCCGAGGGCAGGCAGAAGCGGATGTCTACAATGTCGCGCGGCTTATTCATGGAACCGACGATCTTCAGCAATCCTTGCAAGGCATACCCTACCGAGTCAATATCCAACCGAAAATCATCAAGCGAGTCCATGAGAATCGCGAATTTCTTCTGTCTTGCCTCGAGGTTCTTTAACACCACAGATTTTGCGTCTTCGAGACTCACCCGATCTTCGAAGAATGAAACCGGTTTGGCGGATTCATTTCTGCGTGCAACTTTCTCAAGCATCTGCGCCACATCCCGTAACGCATCTTCCACCGTATCCGCACTGCGTACTCCCATCTTATCCAAAAAGCGCTTGACAATATGAAGTTCATTCGGTGGCAGAACCGGATATTTACGAATCTCCAGAAATATGGCGATCCACAAGATCATGTCCCAGAGCTCCGAAACCATTTCGGAGAACACTACTTCCGAACTCAATTTTTGGATGGCGCTGGCAACCTGTCCCAGCACATGCGGTGTACGAATTTCGACGTAATAATCGTATTGACGATCAAAAAAGACACTGCGCAGATAATAGGTTTTTCCGGAGCCTCTGCGCCCAATAATAATAGATGGACGGCTATGTAGGTTTTTATAGATCCAATTATGTTTTTCAAACAGCATCATGAGTGCCTTGAGGTCACTCGAATCAATATCCCCTGAATCGATTGGACCAAACGGTTCATCTTTCGTAATATAATGGCTTACTGTATTTAGTACCATGGTCCTCCGGAAGCCTGATCGCAGTAGAAAAGATTATACAGCAAAGCCAACCAGGGAAATCAAGTTTACTCTACATGGGGATGTAGAAGGCCACTCATTTATTTGGAGCGAGGATAAGAACCCAGCACGCGCAGGATCAAGGCGTACTCACTCAAATGATCCAGTGCTTTACGGGCGGTTTCTTCATGGGCTGCACCGATGAAATCAATGTAAAAAAGATATTCCCACGGTTTGCCCTGCAAGGGACGCGATTCGATCTTGGTCAAATCAATGTCGCGCAGGGCAAACACGCTCAAAGCTTTGAACAACGCTCCGGGCTGGTTCTTCAGGGTGAATACAATGGACGTCTTCGCCTCCCCCTCGGGTTGGATAGCTTTCTTTTGGATTGCAAGGAAGCGAGTATAGTTCTCGGCGTTGTCTTCGATCCCCTCTTCCAGGATTTGCATGTCATAAATTTCTGCAGCACGTCGAGAGGCGATTGCGGCTATATCTCGTGCCCCCGATTCTTTCAGCATCTTTACACTGCCTGCCGTATCATAAACCGCTTCAGGCTTGATGCCCAAATTGCGCAAATATGCCGCACACTGTCCTAACGCCTGGGGATGGCTGATCGCTTTTTTGATTTCTACTTTCTGGACGCCGGGCAACGCAATGAGACAGTGCTGCACACGCAAGGGATATTCTCCAACGATATACAGGTCATGGCGTAACAATAAATCATAATTTTGATGAATACTTCCGGCCAGAGAATTCTCTATGGGAATCAGACCTGCTTCACATTGATCAGAGACAACCGACGCAAATACCACGTCGAAGGATTCACATGGCTGCGTTTCTACATTGCCAAAATAATTGAATACTGCCTGTTCACTATACGCTCCGGGTTCTCCTTGGAATGCGACTTTCATGATGATTTCTGCTCCGCTGGTTAGGTACGAAGGTATCGAAACCAGCAATGTAAAGTAAAGCCCTTATTTGAAATATACGTGTATTTGGTGGTTTCGGTACGACCTCGACGAGCACCCGGTCTGCTCAATCACCAAGGTCAGTAATAATCATCCCCACCAGAATGAGATTGCGATCATGATATAGAGTCCCACGAGCGCAATGCCTTCCAGCCAATTCGATTCGCCGTCGTAGACGATCAAGGCGCTGAGGATGGCAGCCAGAGCCAGAGCTACCACCAACAGCTCAGGCAGGACGAGTGTCAACGCCACAGGGGTGAAAAAGTAAGAGAGCAGAATCAGGATCGGCGTCAAAGCGAGAGCAATTTGCAGTGAACTGTTGAGAATCACGCTGATCGCAAAGTCCACTTTGTTCTTGATCGCCAACCGGATCCCAACCACATTTTCCACGGCGTTGCCGGCGATCGCCACGATCACCAAGCCAGCAAAGGCTTCCGAAATTCCCCAGGCTTCAATCGTCGGTTCGAGAGCCTGCACAAACCAATCCGAAACGAATGCCGTCACAATTCCTGCAATGACAAGCACGACAATCGCGCGTGACATGGGCCATGGCTGTTCATCCAGTTCCGCGACCGGGATCGTCTCGCCTATCGGACCACCTTTCCACGAAAAGGGGATACTCGCCGCGAAAACACCCAACAACACAAAGGCACTGGCGATGCTCAAAGCCTCTTCATGGGCTTCCGCAGGGGTATGGAGCGCATCGGCAAGGGTGGGCACGACCAGAGCGGATACTGCCAGCACCATGAGGATCGCCATCGCACGCGGTCGCTCAGAACCGAATCGCTGTGTACCGTTTTTCAATCCACCGAACAGGAACGCCAGACCCATAATGAGTAATGTATTCGCAAGAATCGAACCGACAATTGCCGACTGTACAACTGTCACAAGCCCGGCGCGGAGAGCAAAGAAGCTCACGAATAATTCCGGCATACTGGCAACACTTGCCTGCAACACGCCGGTCGGACCGGGTCCGAGATAATTCCCTAGTTGTTCAGTGGCATGTCCCACTACCGTTGCGAGGGTTGCCAACGCAACAGCGCTGATCAAAAAGAGAAGAACTGCATTTGCATGTGCAAAGGTAAGAACAGCAGTAAGAATACTGACAATGAGTGCAACAACAAAGATGGTCCATTCACTTTTGAACACTCTACTCATGATGAGCCACTTTTAAAGATACAGGATTTTGAAATTATACTTTACACCCCTACGTTTCAAATTATTGTTTCTCCGCCCAGTCGACGATCTTGCGAAAGCCCGCTTCCACATCTTCCTCCGAGGCGGCAATCGTCATGCGAACAAATCCTTCTCCCTGCGCGCCAAATGCCGCGCCGGGGACGAGACCGACGCCCGCCTCCTCGAGAATCCGCTCGCAGATTTCAACAGAGCTCATTTTCAACGGGCGAAAATCCAAGAAGAAGTAAAACGCTCCCTGCGGAGGTGTGACAAGAATCTTCTCGCTTTCCAACTCGTGAGAAATACGCAATACTAATTCACGACGATAGGCATATGCCAGACGCATATTCTCGTTCGCTTTTTGATTCTCGGCATCGGTCAAGGCGAACGCGGCGGCTTTCTGAATAAACGGCGCGACGCATGTGATCGAGTTTTGTCCGGCTTTCAAGGCGTTATCGATCACCGCCTTGGGCGCGGCGAGAAACCCGACACGCCAGCCGGTCATTGCATACGATTTCGAGAGGCTGTTGACCAGCAAGGTTCGGTCTTTCGCGCCGTCCAGGGCTGCTGCGCTGGTGGGTCGTTCGCCGTAATATAAACTTCCATAGACTTCGTCGCTGACAACCCAGAGATCATGCGCTTTGGCAAAGTCCTGCAGGCTCTGTAAATATTCGCGGGTTGGATAGGCACCCGTTGGGTTCGAGGGATAATTCAGCACAATCACGCGCGTCTTGGGTGTCAGCGCTTTTTCCCACGACTCGAAACGAGGAATAAATCCATTCTCGGCAGGCGCGGGGACGCGAATCACATTACCGCGCAGCATGATCGCCATATTCGAATGTGTCGCCCAGGAGGGATCCGGTACCAGCGCCTCGTCACCAGGATTTAATATAGATTGCATCGCAGTGTAATAGGCGTGAATACTACCATGCGTCACCAAAATTTCCGATGCCGGATCATAGGTCACGCCCTCATCGCGCTGCAGTTTTTTTGCGATCGCTGCCAGCAGATCTGCGTGGCCGCGCGAAGAGGTGTAATGCGTCAAACCATCGCTCATTGCTTTCATCGCCACGTCGATCACCGCGGGTGGTGTGGCAAAATCGGGATCGCCGACTTGCAAGCCGATGATTTTTTGTCCGCTGGCTTTAAGGGCAAGGATGCGATCTGCCATGGCGACCGTTGCCGATTGCCGAATTGAGTCAAATTGGACATTGAGATGTTTCATGTGCTCCTCCAATGAAGAGCGCAGTGTATCAGCATCGTTCCAGGTTCGTCAACTCTTGTTACAATCAGCACATGGAAATGATCAAGCGCCTTCACAAAATTTTTCAGCAAACCTTTAGCGCCGCACCTGCGCATGTGGTACGTGCACCGGGGCGGGTGAATCTGCTCGGCGAACATGTGGATTATAACGATGGCTTCGTACTACCGGCGGCAATCGATCGCGCTACATACATCGCCTTTTCACCGACGGGCAACGATCTTTCTACGCTCGTCGCCGTGGACATGAACCAACAGGCATCGTTCACGCCACAAACGGTCCTGTCAAAAACCCAAGCGGATGATTCCCCTCTGTCTGAGTGGGGGCACTATCCCGCCGGTGTGATGTGGGCACTGCAGGGGGAGAATCTCTCCACACCCGGAATGAATGCGGTCTTTGCATCAGATGTGCCGCGTGGCTCAGGGCTGAGTTCGTCCGCTTCCGTAGAGATGGCATTTGCACTGGCATGGCAAACCCTCGGCGGCTGGACATTACCTGCCATGAAACGGGCTCTGCTCGGTCAAAAGGCAGAGAACCAATATGTGGGAGTCAACAGCGGCATCATGGACCAGTTCGCCTCGGCGTGTGGGGTCGAAAACAAACTGCTCCTGCTCGATTGCCGCTCGCTTGAATGGAAGACAATTCCTTTGCCGGAGGAGGTATCTATTGTGATCGCGGATACGTCCGTGCGCAGAAAACTTACTAGCAGCGAATACAACAAGCGCCGCTTTGCCTGTGAAGAAGCCGTGCGATTATTGAAACAGGATCTGCCGCACATTCGCTCCTTGCGAGATGTTAGTATAGAGGAGCTAAATCATTTCGCCAACAAGCTGCCCGAGGAAGTGTATAAGCGCGCCCGTCACGTGGTAAATGAGATCGAGAGGTCGAGTCAAGCCGAGACGCTGCTCGAAGCGGGAAATATACAACGGTTTGGCGAATTGATGAATGAATGTCATGCCAGCTTACGCGATTTCTATGAAGTCTCCAGTCCTGAATTGAATGCCATGGTGAACATCGCCCAAGCGCTGGAGGGTTGCTATGGAGCGCGTTTGACAGGTGCCGGGTTCGGTGGTTGTACGGTGAATCTAGTCGCCCGCGTACAAGCGGAGGAGTTTGCGCGGACGCTCGGCGTCCGCTATGAAGCGGAAACTGGATTGCACGCGGAAATTTATATTACACACGCATCGAATGGTGCCGAGTTAATAAGATAATGTTATGCTGAGTCCTTCCGCAAGCTCAGGATGACATGCTCCGGTAAACAAAACGTCCCGAGCTTTGGGACGTTTTGTTTTCATAACCACAGACCATATGCATGGCGGGATAAAATCCCGCCCTACGTCTTACAGAGCTGCCTTGGCGGCTTCGATGACTTCGTCGTAGTTAGGCTCCATACCGAGATGCGGCATGTACGCCACATATGTTAACTTCCCCGTTCGATCCACGATGAAAATAGACCGGCGCAGATAGCGGCGTTCCTTGATGAGCGTCCCATATTTCTCACCGAACTCGGCATTGACCACGTCTGAGACCAGCTTGACACGATCGACGCCTGCCGCGCCGCACCAGCGTTTCTGGGCGAAGGGAAAATCGGTGCTGACGACATAGATCACAATGTCTTCGCTCAGCGCGGCAGCTTCCTGGTTGAAGCGGCGGGTCTCGATGTCGCAGGTCTCCGTGTCAATCGAAGGGACCGCGCACAAGATGATGACCTTGCCTTTTGACTCCTGCAGCGGATTCACCGTTCCCCAGCCCGGCACCACCGCGGTGAAATCGGGCGCCGGATCGCCCACCTTGACGTCATCCCCGATCACAGTGGCGAAATTATTTCCGAGCTTGAAAAAATCATTACGTTCCGTGGGCATAGCTTACTCCTCCTGATAAGTTAGTTCATCACACGATTATTAACGTCGCTACGGAGCATTTCCTTACCAGAATCACATGGCGGTGGAGTGTACTCCACCGCCATGCTTGAACACGTTTAAGTGGCCACCTTGTCAACTCAATGGACAGCCAGAGTTGTTATACAAATCTAATTGGGCGGCAATCGTCAGCATCGTGGTGCGATTGCCAGTTGCCAGAGCAGCATTAACCACGGAGATCACCGCCTGCGTGCTGAACGCATAGTTTACATCTGGGCTGGCGGAATTCAGCAGAGCCGAAACTCCGGCACGTAGCAAAATTCGTGCTGCAGCTGTCGTGCCCGTACCACCCTGGAAGTTCAGTGCCTGTAGCAGGGTGAAGTTATCCAACCCGTAGCTGTTCGGGATGTCGAACACACTCTCCAATGTTTGGTTCGGGGAATATCCGGTAGCTACCCACGAGGCAAGGTGCTGCGACTGCTTCCAATAGCCAGGTGTACAGCCCTGCAGTGGCGGCGTAGGTGTGCTAGTCGGGGTGAGTGTGGGAGTGTTGGTTGGTGTATTCGTCGGAGTGATTGTGGGCGTGTTGGTCGGCGTATTCGTGGGAGTGTTTGTCGGTGTATTCGTCGGAGTGATTGTGGGCGTGTTGGTCGGCGTATTGGTCGGTGTATTTGTAGGTGTATTCGTAGACGTGTTGGTCGGGGTCGGTGTGGGAACTCCCTGGTTGCTGAAGCTGACCTGCGTCGTGCCAGTGCCGATCGTCACGATGACAGTTCCCGCGGTCAGGTCACTCGAGACAAAATTGCCATTGGGATCAACGGTGATCGTGGTGACCTGGTAACCTGTTTGGGATACTTCCTGCACGGTGACTTGTGTCCCGATCGGGAATTGGCCAGCTAATGCACAGTAACCGGCCGGAACTACATACTGATTTTGACCGTTGACCTCGAAGCTAAATGGCGTATTGATCGCCACATCCGTGCCGGGCAGCTTACAAATCTTGAGTTGTCCTGTGCCCACGTTCCCGTTCTGGAAGAGTACGATCGTCTCCATGGAGATGTCGCCAGGAACAATGGTAACAACTGCTGTTCCGGTCGTTACGTTCGAAGATACCAGGCGGTCGTAAGGCACGGTTCGGATATTGCTGAGTATTGTGCCGGCCTGGAATTGTTCTGTAATCGCGACTTGTCCGGCCGGGAGCAAAATCGCTGGCGTACAAGCGCCCACCGGTACTGTGTAGGTCTGCCCGAGCACACTGAAGGAAAAGCTACCGGTCAGCATCGCCGTGGGATCACTTTCCTTACAAATTTCGAGATAGCCCATCGCCGGGGTAGAGGTTACCGTACTGGTGGCTGTCACCGTAGGAGTAAAGGTCGCTGTTGCCGTGACGCAGCTAGGTGCAACAATTAAACAGTTTTGATCATTTTCGCCACCGGCGCCCAGATACAATACGGCATTGATGAGGTCCTGGCTGGCAGTTGCCGGATCCGTGATGGCGGCTAAGTGCAGAATCTGATTCACCGTCATGCCGGCCAGGCTACCGCTTGTATAAATGCCGTTGCCTAGGGCGGGGTTGAGTGCCACGCTCAACTCTGCCGCTAGCAGATGGCGATGGTATTGATCCGAAGTGTTGGTCAAGATCGCTTCTGCTTGCTGGACGGTTAAGCTGGAAAAATCCTGGGTCGCGGCGATCAAAGCCTGGAACTGGGTCTCTGTAAATTGGTTCTGCCAGTTGGTCCAGAACCCTGGACTCCGGATCAACGAGCATAGATTTTCACCGGGCACACAAGTAGGCGTGGGGCTGGCGGTACTTGTATCGGTTGCGGTGGACGTGGCGGTCTGCGTGAGCGTAGGAGAGGAGGTCGCAGTCGCAGTTTCGGTCGAAGTGGCTGTCATCGTTGCGGTGGCGGTATTGGAGGGGGTCGGCGTGGGCTCGACGTCGTAGCAGAAGGAGATATGGCTTAACGCATAATTGGTATTACTGGCAGGGTTAACTGGAGCATTTAGCGCTACATCCGCGCTGATTTCGGGGCTGTAATTATAGACGTTGCTATCGGGCCCGCCTTTTACAATCACAGCATCTACACCCAGGTTCGAGGTGAAGTCAAACACCTGTCCGCTGTTCAGATCATAGACGTGGATCGTCACAGTGAACGTGCCATCGGAAAAGGTCCCCTCTGCTACGGGCTCAATTTTAAATTCTGTCGTTCCGGGAGCCACTTGCGCACAGGTAGCATTCCCAGGAACCAAAACCGGGGTGACACTGGCCGCGCCAGCCGGACGGCTTATGAACGCCATTCCCATCAGCAGTGCCAAAATGAGGGCTGCCGAAAGAATTATTTTTCGTTGTTGCAAATACATCTTGCCTCCTGAATCATACAGAAAAGATAAAAATCCGCACAGTGTGCGGTTCTTGAATGCGATAGGATGGTGGGATGAATCTACGTAGAAGGTCACCTCCTTTTTCAAACCCTGAGCTCTCGAGGTGGATATAGTCCTCAAGAATCCAGGGAAATAGGATACAGCATGCTGCATCCTGGCAATGGAGTTCGTTTCTATCGCGTTGGGAAGAGATGGTGGTTTAAAGAAAAACGAAACCCAACCGATCGGTTTCGCTATTCGCTCGCCAGGCGCCCCGCACAATGAAATCGCAAGCGACCAAATAAGAACATCCTGGGTCTACGCGGGCAATCTATAGATATTATAAGAACGTAAGAATCAAAGTTCAATATATCCTGTTCAGAAGTGAAAAAGATATATCTTCGCTGCTCTCTCCAGACCGGAAGACAGTTGGAAATCTCTCCCTAAGACATCGTACCCGTTGGACAGGCCGCCGAAGGTGATGTCAAACATATCCCCAAGTTTAAAAATCCTTGCGTTCGGTTACCCGATCGGCATGGCGATCGGAAGGATGATCAAAAGGAGAATGATTAGCAAGATTGTGAGAGGAATTCCTACACGGGCATAATCTTTGAAGGTATAACCTCCAGCGCCCATGACCATGACGTTGACCGCGTGCCCCAGGGGAGAGATGAACGCCATCGAGGCAGCCAAAGCAACCCCAAGCGCCAGGCTGCGCGGATCCATACCCACTTGTTGTGCGGTCGCGATCGCGATCGGTGCGATGACCGAGGCAGCCGTCGCACCGTTGATCACCTGCGTCAGCAGCACGGTGAGGATAACCAACCCGGCCAGCAGCCCGAGGTGTCCCATGCCGCCGATTGTGGCGATGATCTGTTCCGCCAGGAAAGCTGCACCTCCTGTTTTTTGCAATGCCACCCCCAGAGGCAGCATGCCGGCCACCAAAAAGATGCTGCGCCAATCGATAGCCTGGTAGGCCTGGTCCATTGACAGGGCTTGAATCAAAACCATGGTGATCGCCGCGCTTAAGAGAATCTCGGCGATCAGACTGGGAAAGGCAACTGCAAGCACTAACGCCACAGCCATGATCAACGCGGTTAGCCAGCCACGAGCATCCGTGTGACGGGTGGGCGCAGACTCGGCCAACAAGATCAGGCCCGGTTCCGTGCGCAACAGGCTCAGACTCTTCGGCGTTCCCTGCAATAAAAGCCCATCGCCAAATTCCAACTTTAGATCGGCAAAACGAGTGCGGATCGAACGTCCACGTCGCCAGATGGCGAGCACCCGGGCGTCGAATTTCTGTTCGAATTGAATCTCCTGTAAAGTCTGTCCGGCAAATTGTGAGCGGGGCCCGATTGCCGTTTCAATCAACATCATATTTGGCGTCGAAAGATATTCCTGTGTCCATTCGCCGGGCGGGAGAATTTCCAACATCTCATCCAAATGATCGGGCTGGCTGTCCTCGGGGCGAGCGATGATCAACAGAAGGTCGTTGCCGCGCAGAACCGTCTTTGCCTCCAGGTGCAACACCCGCTTGCCGCGCTGGACGGCAATCACGTTCAGGTGATGGGTCTCCCGCAAGCCGCTGGCTTGGACCGCCTTGCCATCCAACGGACCGCCAGGGCGCACGCGTCCTCTTTGAAGGCGGTCTCCAAGCTGGTAGGTGCTCAACAGGATTTCACCCAGCTCGCCCTCCTCCTGAATCTTTTCCGCCGGTGACTGTCCTGGTAGAAACCTTCTTCCTACCAGCACCATAAACAGAATTCCAACCAGGGTCAGCGGCAATCCAGCAGGCAGGAAGTCTAGTAAGCCAAAGCCGTTCAGCTTTTCGTCGCGGAGTAAGCTACTCACGATAATATTTGTGGTGGTTAATAAGGTAGCCATCCCACCCAAAATGGTGCCAAACGCCAGCGGCATGAGAAGACGTGACGGCGAGACTCTCGATCGGCGCGCCACACCCGAAAGCGACGGGAAAAGCAGCGACGCAGCCGCAATATTGTTCATAAAAAGAGACAATAGCGCGCCGGCCGCCATGACGCCGAAGATCAAGTGTGCCTCGCTCTTCCCAAACAAGCGCAGAATAAAGTTCCCAAGCCGTTCGGTAACGCCTGCGCGTCGCAAGCCCTCGGCAAGAATGAAGGCAGAGATCATGATGATTACGGCGGAGCGGCTGAACCCCGAAAATGCCTCCTGGGGGGTCAGGATTCCGGTCAATCCCAGGCTGAGCAAGAGCAGAAGCGCTACCACATCCGGGCGAAGAAGGTTACTGAGAAGCAGGAGGGTGGCAATGCCCAATAAAAGAAAGGTAATCCCAATTGGATTCATTAGTTCATTACGCCATCAAGAACGATTTCATTATACCCAGTCGGATACAGCTCCCACTCCCCGGTCACCGGCGCCACAGGGTGTTGCTATGTCGATTCCCGGAGATTTTGCTCGGGTTACATCCATAACCCTAAAATTAAGAGACTTGTTAGTAGCCGCTATGCGAAGCCAAATGCTAGAATTATTTGATTCTCTGGCATAAATGAAACGCATCATTCCCCTCTCCATGATTGTCCTGATTGCGTTGCTGGTTCTGCCTCTCTCACAAGGCTTGGCTGCGCCACTTGCATCTCCTCCGCTCGAGGCGAATCTGAATTTCGCACCCGGCAGCGTCGTTCGCTTTGAGCATTTCACCAGCGAAAACGGACTCTCGCAAAACGCGGGGCTCGATATTTTCCAGGATAGCCGCGGATATCTGTGGATCGGCACCCAGGATGGACTCAATCGCTATGACGGCTATTCGTTCAAGGTGTATAAACATGACCCGGATGACTCCACGTCGCTGAGTCACAACAGTATCCTCAAGATCGCCGAGGACCAGGATGGGTCTTTATGGATCGGCACTTGGGGCGGCGGATTAAATCGCTATAACCTGATCGATGAAAAGTTCACCAGCTATCAGCACAATCCGAACGATCCCGCCAGCATCAGTGATAACACGGTCACTTCTATTAAGAGAGATTGGAGCGGCGACGTATGGATCGGCACGCTGAACGGACTTGACCGCTTCGACCCGAAAACTTCCACGTTCGAGCACTTCGCCAGCAACCCGGACGATCCAAACAGCTTGAGCAGCAACACGATTTCCTCGATCTTCGAAGACTCAAACCATCAGCTGTGGATCGGCACCGGAGCGAACGGCACCGAAGGGTCCGGATTGAATCGCTTCGATCCATCC
>DATHUN010000040.1:0-11018 GCA_035462205.1 Anaerolineales bacterium | reverse complement strand
CTCCTGCAAGCCATTTAATTGCATTCGAACTTTGTTTTGATGCTCAAATGGAACATACAGCAGAAGAAACCCGCCACCACCTGCGCCCGCGATCTTGCCGCCGATCGCCCCGGCGCGACGCGCCGTATCATACATTTCATTAATCCGTCCATTGCTAATCGTGCCTGCCAGACGTTTTTTCAAGTCCCAAGATCGATGGAGCAAGACACCAAGCTCGTCGAAATCCCCTGTTTCGATTGCACAGCGAGCCTGATAAGCCATGTGTTTGATCTCCCGCAGCTCATTGAGGCGATCTTTGAGATTGTTTGCTTGTTCCTTGAGAATGGAGGAAGAATTACGACTTATACCGGTAAAGAACAACATGAAATTATTGTTGAGAGCTCGTTCTGCTTCCGTAGAGAGTTTGAGCTTTTCCACTGTCACTTGGCCATTTGGCAAGAACTCAAAGAAACGAAGACCGCCATATGCAGCGATGTACTGATCTTGGATGCCTATGGGCCGTTTTAGTATTTCGATTTCTATTTCACAGGCTTCACGCGCCAGTTGTTCCGCCGGAACTATCTCTCCCAAATAGGCATACATGGCATGTAAGGCACCCACCGTCACAGTACTGGATGAGCCTAGACCAGAGCCCTCTGAAGGAATATCTCCCATCGTCGTAATCTCGACTCCACGGCTAATTCTTGTAACGCGGAGGGACTCTCGAATTAACTCGTGATGGATCTGATCCACCTCATCCACCATCTCAGTCTGGGTATATCCTATGCGCAGTTTGCTATCAAAACGTTCTTTAATGGTTATGAAAATATATTTATCGATCGCAGAACTTAATACGCAGCCACCCTCCTGCATAAAGTATTCGCGAAAATCGGTGCCTCCACCGAAGAAACTGATCCTTAATGGCGTTTGAACGATGATCATCCGGCGCTCCAATGACTTCCATACTTTATCAACTAATAGGCCCCACGAGCTTTAAGCACAGCCGGGATTGTCTGAAATAAAAGCTGCAGATCAAGCCATAGACTCCAGTTACGGACATAATACATATCCATAAGAACACGGTCTTCATAAGAAATATCGGACCGACCGCTGACTTGCCATAGCCCTGTAATCCCTGGTAACACCGTGAACAGATTCATATCGAATTGCTTATACATTGGCGCCTCTTCGGGAGCAATCATTCGAGGTCCAACTAACGACATATCTCGTTTGAGCACATTAATCAATTGGGGAAGCTCATCTAAGCTATATTTTCGTAGGAAAGCACCAATTGGTGTTATGCGCGGATCGTTCTTCAATTTATAATTTGTTTGCAATTCTCTTCTCAATTCGGGATGTTGCTCCAAGATCTCATCCCCGTTGGTGAACATTGTTCGAAATTTCAAGGCATAGAATCGCTTGCCTTTCAAACCCATCACCAGCCTCCTGTGAAGGACCGGGCCCGGGGAGCTAATTTTTATACAGAGGGCAATTAATAGCAGCAAGGGCGAAAGTGCTATCAAGCTCGCTACCGCGCCAAGATAATCAAGAATAAA
Organism: Anaerolineales bacterium; assembly: GCA_035462205.1. Lineage (GTDB taxonomy): Bacteria > Chloroflexota > Anaerolineae > Anaerolineales > Villigracilaceae > Defluviilinea. Next base: position 9,483 of record DATHUN010000040.1, on the reverse strand, counting down.
CTTCACAGCGCTCTCCGTGCCCGCCAAACGAACCTTGTTCACATAAACCAGGGGAACATAAGCAAACTCGTTTATTGTTAAACCGGTAGTCAGGACCTCATATAAACCTGAAGACATCCGAATGTTGACTTTTTCCGACGCCCCATACATTCTAAAGATATCGAGCAAGTGATCGCGAGTGGAAAAAGCACTAGAAGCCAGTATCACTTCACCAATGTGGTATTGGTCAATGATTTCACCCAATTTCTCAACGGACCCCAAACAGTATAGACCATGGAACAAGGGAGAGCTAACCGGTTCCTTTTTATCGACGAAACCAACGATGTGCAAACCGGAGGTTTCCCAGCGAAGTAGTTGTTCTGCCACCCAGCGCCCTTCCTGGTTGGCTCCCACAATTACGGCGGGCGTAAGAAAATATCCACGTTTGCGAATACTATATACGTATCTTCGCAACCCGAAGCGTGCTCCAGCCACAAGAAAAAAGGAAATTCCCCAAGTCAGAAACAACCAGCCGCGCGCAAAAATCAATGTTGGCTGGAGAAAACCTGCAAGAACGATTATTAAAAAGCCCGCGCTCGCAGAACGGAGCACTCTTGAATACTCACGAGTTCCACCAAGCAGAAGCTCTTTCACATACAAACCATTTGTTGCGAATATTACAAGCCATAAGAGTGGCATACTATAAAGTAGCAATCGATATTGCTCAAAAGTAATAATTGCAGGGGAGTCAAAATACTGAACAAACCACTCGAAACGTAGATAATATGCCAGCCAGAATGCCAAGAAGGTCATCACTGCATCAGACACGATTAAACCGCTGATATACAGTCGCCACTGCATAGAAGGCGGGATGATCGAATTCACATCTTTGATCTTTTTTGAATCTGCCACAATATGAGGACTTGTAATTTGGGTTCGAATATTCATGGACGATGTTCCTCAAAACGATAAATTTAGTTACGAGGGTATTTCGTAGACTGTCGATGGTTAAGACCCAACACCCATGCTCCGCCCTTCCGACACTCTCTGCGAATCCGGCTACTGCTGCAATTTGTGAGCAGCTTGTCTTCTATTTTCATGTTACGGCGTGGAAGCGCTAGCTTGTCAAAGGCTGCAGTTCGTTGGCCGATAACTCCAAACGCATTCTCTGACCCTGAAGCAACTCTAAAAATACGCGCACACGATCTTGAGCCGATAAACGGCAATCGAACATTGCCTTGTAATTTGCGAACGGTCCGTTGTTAATCACAACCCGATCACCAGATTTGAAACGATCTGCGGATTGGTAATTTGAATCTCTAATATCTTCGATCTGCTTCTGAATTGTTCCAATTAGGGAATCTCCGACAGTAGCCGGCTCCCCTCCAAAGGATACAATTCCAGTCGTACCGGGTATCCGCTGCAGTTCAGAAAGGGAAATTTGTTCTAAATCCACATGAATAAACAGGTAACCCGGAAAAAACGGCTGTTCTTTCCGGGCACGTGGATTTACAGGCTTGACGCGGATCGCAGGCAGGTAAACCTCGATTCGCTGAACACGAAGTCTTTCGCGAAGCAATGCTTCTTTTCGGGGCTTGCTATGCATCACGTACCAGTTCACCATGGGATTTGCCCTTTGCAATGATTGATTAATCGATCTCTTACTTTTTATATCTTATTGGTACCAGACGGATAATTCTATGAAAGGTTACGTAATCAGCGCGACCGAGGCGGAACAACCTCATGGACGACCCCGGCTCGTCAGAAAACGCCGTTTCAATCGTGGACATCGCAAGCCTGGAGAGCTGTTTCTAGTGGAGTTTGAGCTACTACGTGATCCTGGAAAACAAGCGAATGCACTTGTTAGGCCTTATGGATAAGTGAATAAAGTAACCCTCTTATGTTCCCCATTGCCTTCTTTGTAGCTGTTCGAACTAGAATTGTATCGAGCGCTACCAGATAATCATTTGAAATTTTGCACGCGTATGCTAGACCCTGAGCATCGAGCCGCTTCTCCTGCCCAACCAATCCCTCGTACGAAGACTACCATTATTCGATTACAATGACCGTGTCGTGGCTATCACAAATTTACTGGATGATTCCGTGCTATGTATGACGCTTCACATCGTCGCCTCAACCCCCTAACCGGTGAATGGGTGCTCGTTTCCCCACACCGTGCCAACCGTCCGTGGCGCGGCCAAGTAGAAAAGGCAGCGCCTGAAAACTTGCCACTGTATGACCCTGATTGTTACCTTTGTCCAGGAAATGCAAGGGCAGATGGTGCCAAAAATCCCGCCTATTCTTCCACATTTGTTTTCGACAACGACTTCCCCTCATTATTGCCAGATGAAAATCCCGCTCAGGCCGTGGACCACCCTTTGCTGATGTCCATTTACGAGCGGGGAATTTGCCGTGTCGTTTGTTTCACTCCTCGTCATGATCTGACTTTGCCCGAGCTCGATCAAAGCGCGATCGAAAATATTATTTGCACTTGGAGGGATCAGACTATAGAACTGAGCGCAAAGGATTTTGTCCAATATGTGCAGATTTTTGAGAACAAGGGCGCGATGATGGGCTCTTCCAATCCACATCCCCACAGCCAGGTTTGGGGAACTCAATATCTCTCGAATGAGCCTGCCAAAGAGCTTGAACACCAAAAAGATTACTTCCACCAACACGGTCGGACTCTTTTAGCAGACTACTTGGATGAAGAACTGAGACGCACCGATCGTATTTTATTTTCCAATGATCATTTCACTGCGCTTGTCCCATATTGGGCGGCATGGCCGTTTGAAACCATGATCGTCGCGCATCGCAGCGTTGCCTGGCTCAGTGAGCTGACCTCAGCAGAGATCAGCGCGCTCGCAGAAACTCTCCAGCACCTCACCACACGTTACGATAATCTTTTTGAAACTTCATTCCCGTATGCCATGGGATTTCACCAGGCTCCGTTCGACGGTCGACCTCATCCAGAATGGGTCCTTCACGCACACTTTTATCCTCCGTTACTGCGTTCGGCCACAGTACGCAAGTTCATGGCGGCATATGAAATGTTAGTGATGCCTCAGCGCGATATCACGCCTGAATTCGCCGCAGAACGTCTGCGCGCCCTCTCGAACTTGCATTATAAACTTGCCTAATTAAATTATTTTTGAAACCTATGACATTACGAACTCAGCCAGGATGAGATGCCCTTTAGATCACATGGATAGTCAACACAACATGGCGTTCACGGAAATTCGCTGCTATGAGCTGGGTCCAGGCGACGTTCAAATGCTACCCAGGTTAGAAACCATCGCCCCGGAGCCAGTCGCAAATCATTGTGTTCCGTCTTTATCTATGATGCTTGTAACCTTTTAAGAGAATGGTCGTCATTATCTCAAGTTCAGCACTGCACAAGCATTGGCGTCAGCTGTATCTTGATTGATAAATAAGCTAGATTTTAGGGGCACAGACAAGGAAGTGTCCAAGCTTCGCCGGCATCCTCATGTCGGAATGGCGTAGCGCGCTAATAGAAGAAAGTCGGCTGTTCACTCGGAAGGATACGATGAGAACCTCGCCTGAGGGGAGTATATTAAGAAGCAAAACCCGGCGAAACTCGCTATCTTCACATTGTATTGAGCAAGTGCAAGCCACATATGTATGGTGGGATACTTTTAGCAAAGCCCTGCAAGAGATTGATCGTAATGGCAACTCTCTTCATTGGGATGTGTTAAAAGAAAAAATAACTCAAGCTGGAGCAGTAGAAAATGGAAACTTTACGAAAAGTATGGCAAGCCTGGAAACGGATTGGACAATTCATCGGCGATGCAGTTGGCCGGGTCGTCCTGACTGTTTTTTACTTTACTCTGTTCGTGCCCTTTGGTTTGGGTGTGCGGTTTTTCAGGGACCCGCTCGCAATTCGTCCGCTTGGTCCGGCAAAATGGTTGGAGCGTAAAACAGAAGATGTGACTATCGAGGATTCAAGGAGGCTTTTCTAATGTACATCTTGGGTATATCTTGTTACTATCATGACGCAGCCGCGGCTTTGTTACAAGACGGTATGCTGGTGGCTGCTGCGGAGGAAGAGCGCTTTACCCGAATAAAGCATGACTACGGCTTCCCAAGTCAAGCCATCGATTTTTGCCTGCGCCAGGCCGGAATCACCAGTCGCGACCTGGACTACGTGGTCTTTTATGAGAAGCCTCTGCAGAAATTCGAGCGGATCATGATGACCACACTGCAGACTTTTCCTCAGTCCTGGGGCGTGTTTCGAGAGTCAATGATCACTTGGTTCAACGACAAGCTGTGGATCAAAGGAGAGATCCTCACCAAACTGAATATTCCGGATCAGAAATTGCTTTTCACAGAGCACCATTTGAGCCATGCCGCCAGCGCTTTTTTCTGTTCTCCCTACGAGGAAGCAGCCATCCTGACCATTGATGGTGTTGGGGAATGGACCACGACCACCGTCGGAAAAGCCACCGCGGATTGGGATGGACGAGGCAAGAATCATATCGAGTTGTTTAATGAATTAAAGTTCCCTCATTCGCTTGGCCTGCTATATTCGGCATTCACAGCCTTCCTGGGATTCCAGGTCAATGAAGGCGAGTATAAAGTGATGGGAATGGCGCCGTATGGGACACCGACCAGGGTGGACGACGTCTACAAACTCATCGAGGTGGGCAACGACGGCAGTTTCCGGCTGAATATGGAATACTTTTCCTTCCACCATTCCACCTCCAAAACCTTTAATGGCAAGTTTACGAATATCTTTGGCGACCCCCGGGTGCATGAGTCCGATTTTTATACTCCTTCCACCCATCCCAAGCGGGATCATCCACAGTGGGATGAAGCCACCGCAAAGAGTAATCAGCATTACGCAGATATCGCCGCCAGTATTCAATGCGTCACCGAGGAGACCATGTTGAAAATGGCCAATTATGCCTACCAAAGTACTGGTCTAAAGAAGTTGTGCATGGCTGGCGGTGTGGCTCTTAACTCGGTTGCCAACGGCCGAATTCTGCGGGAAACGCCTTTCGAAGATGTCTATATCCAACCGGCGGCTGGTGACTCTGGCGGCGCGGTCGGCGCAGCTCTATATGTCTATCATGTGCTGCTGGGGAAACCCAGGAAGTTTGTCATGGAGCACGCTTACTGGGGACAAGCCTACTCGGCTCAGGAAACGAGGACTTCCATTGAAGCCACCGGCCGCTCTTACCAAATCGTCGAGGACCCCGAACGCAGGGCCGAGATGATGGTGGATGATATGCTGGCAGGCAAGGTGATTGGGCTTTTTCAGGATCGCTTTGAATGGGGACCTCGAGCACTAGGAAACCGATCGATCCTGGCCGATCCTCGCCGGGCGGAGATGAAGAATATTGTCAATGCCCGCATCAAGTTTCGCGAGCCCTTCCGCCCTTTCGCGCCGGTAATTTTGGAGGAGCGCGCCAACGAATTTTATGCAGGCATAGGAGACCCGATCCGTAATTTCCCCCTACGGTATATGCTGATGGTCTGTCCTACCAGAGATGGGTGTGGTGATCAAATTCAAGCTGTAACACATGAAGGAGGTACAGGTCGCGTACAAACCGTCCATCGTGAAAGCAACCCATTATATTACCGGGCCATCGAACTATTCGGCCAGGCGACTGGGGTACCCGTCCTATTGAATACCAGCTTCAACTTGCGGGGTGAACCAATCGTCACTACACCTGCAAATGCGCTGAACACATTCGGGAATAGCGACATTGATACCCTGTATGTGAACGATTTTGTTGTCCGAAAATAGGATTTGATTATTGGAACATGAACACTGACACATAGAAAGGAATGGTAAGCATGAAAAGTTTCATTCGCAGCATGACATCTAACTTCGGCGTGGTTGGTGAATTATTGAGATTTTTGTGGCAGCGCAAGCTCTGGTGGCTGATCCCGATGATTGTGATCTTGATGATCTTTGGATTATTACTCATCTTTGCTTCTGCTTCTGGAATCGGCCCATTTATTTATACACTCTTTTAGCTATAGTAAAGGCCTGATAGGCATTCGATGTTTTGTTGGTCTGCACGAATTTGCGATGAACGATTACCACGTGCGCGGCCGACACATAAATTTGCGTTTGGATTGTGGGCCATAATCATTTGATCTGGGCAAGAGAGGCATCCTCAATGCAAGGTTGCCTCTCTTACCAGAGTAACATTCAGGCTTGTAGGTGGCACTGTGGCAACAGCAACGGCTTTATTTCAATTCTTAGAGCATTCTGCAGAAATCGATCCAGAAGGAATCGCGGTCATCGAGCCTGGCCAGGGTTCGATCACGTATGGCGAACTCAACGCGCTTGCTAATCAACTGCGCGATCGACTGTACCACCTGGGAGTTTGCCCCGGTGATCGCGTCGGGATTTATCTGCATAAATCGATCGATTCCGTTGCAGCCATTTTTGGGATCTTAAAAACCGGCGCTGCTTATGTTCCTGTCGATCCGGGGGCCCCGGTCTCCAGGAATGCTTATATCCTCGCTGACTGCCAAGTAAAGGCGGTGGTCATAGAAGACTGCTACGTGAATGACTTAGCGTCTGAATGGGGTGCCAAAGAGGATATTTCCCGATTCTTAATATTGAAGCATACAGGTGGCGGGAAATTTATCAAGGAAATGTTAGATCAAGCCGAGCTGAGTATGCCAGTCTCACCAGGGGATAGTGTTAACCCGTCTCTTGACAATCTTGCTTATATCCTTTACACCTCCGGTTCAACCGGCAAGCCTAAGGGAGTTATGCTCACCAATCGAGCGGCGATCAGTTTTATCGATTGGTGTTCAGAGGCTTTTGAACCTCATCCCAACGATCGTTTCTCTTCCCATGCGCCATTTCACTTTGACCTTTCTATCCTGGATCTCTATCTGCCGATTAAACATGGCGCCTCGCTGGTTCTGATCTCTGAAGAAATTGGGAAAGATCCTATCCGTTTGGCTTCACTAATTTCGGAGAGTAAGATCACCAGTTGGTATTCGACACCCTCGATCCTGAGTTTCTTAGCCCAATATGGGAGATTAGAACGATACGATTATTCCAGTCTCCGGATCGTGCATTTTGCCGGTGAAGTTTTTCCGGTCAAGCATCTTCGTGCTCTTAAGAAACTGATTCCAAATCCCAGGTATTTTAATCTTTACGGTCCAACCGAAACGAACGTTTGTACATTTTTTGAAATTCCTCAGATTATCCCGGAAGATAAAACGAATCCCTTTCCGATCGGAAAAGCGTGCTCCCACTACCAGATCGCAATCCTCGATGAGCGTGGCAGGAAAGTGCCTCCTGGCGAAGAAGGAGAGTTATGCGCTAGCGGGCCGGGGATGATGATCGGTTATTGGAACCTGCCCGAAAAAACAGCGAACGCTTTTCTGGTTGATTCCGCAGAAAACAAATGGTACAAAACCGGGGATATCGCATTCGAGGCGCCAGACGGAAATTATATCTACGTTGCCCGTCGAGATCGGATGGTGAAAAAGAGAGGCTACCGGATTGAGCTAGGTGAGATCGAGGCAGGTTTATACCGCCATCCAGCGATAAAAGAAGCCGCAGTGATTGCGTTGCAAAACGACGATGGCGTAAAAATTAAAGCCTTTGTCAGTCATCACAAGGATAGCCGTCCTTCAATCATTGAGTTAAAACAATTCTGCGCTCAAAATCTTCCTGCTTACATGGTGCCAGACGTTTTTTCGTTGTTAGATATGCTCCCGAAAACATCTACAGATAAGATCGACTACCAGAAACTTAAGGAGTTCTCGTAAACGGTTGCGTAGCCTCTCCGAGAGGAAGCAGCTCAACGGGGTTTAAAAGATTGGAGTGTAACCGAATTCCGAAGTACTATGCTTGGATCCGTGCTCTGTATCCAAGCTCTATTGGATGTTGATAACCTGCCTGGCTGACGAAACCTAATAATCTTTGAACTTTGGCAAAACAAGCTTATATGGTTTTAGTAAATTTCTCATTGTGAAGAATGTTTGAAGGCTCTTCCTGTTTGAAACGACCTACGAAAAGGTTTGCCTCCTTCGAGGATAAAAATGCGTGTTTTATTTCTAACCAACTTTTATCAGACTTATGGATCTGGCGGAGAAGAGCAGTCGTGCCAGCAAGTGGTGGAAGGCTTAAAGCAGCGAGGTCATACTACGCTGGTTTTGACAAGTATGCATGCAACCGACAATAGGCCTGTGGAAGTAGACGAAATTTACCGATCCTTGTACTTGGAGATGGATTTAGTGCCCTTGCGGCACAGCCTAACCTTCTTCACTAAAAGAAAGGCAAGAGAAAAACATAATTTACAAGTCTTGGACCGCGTTCTTGAAAAGTTCGATCCGGACATAATTTTCATTTGGGGTATGTGGAACCTATCTCGTTCGCTTGCAGGTCTCGCCGAAGCTAGGTATCCGCATAAAGTCATTTATCGTTTTGCTACATATTGGCCAACGTTACCCAGCCAACACGAGTTTTATTGGCGTACCGCGGGACGAAACTGGTACAGCCAGCTTCCGAAGCGTGTATTAGGCTACGTCGCGCTGGCGATGCTGGCCAGAGAGGTTCAGCAATATCCTCTCAAATTTGAATATGCCATCTGTGTCAGCGCAGCAGTTCGAAATGTCCTGGTCGAGGCCGGAGTTCCTGTAGCACACGCGCAGATCGTTCATACCGGCTTGGATGTTAAGCATTACTTGAACGGCGGCGAACAGCACTCACTGCATCATGAAGACAAATGCCTGAACTTGCTTTACGCTGGGCGCATATATCCCGAAAAGGGTATTGACACTGTGGTCGAGGCAATGATTAAGCTGGTTTGCGATCAAGGCAAGCGAGATCTTAGGTTGAGCGTGGCAGGTTCCGGTTCTGTTGACTACGAGAATCACTTGCACCAACTTGTAAACCAAGCTGGGTTAACCGAGTATGTATCATTTCTGGGGTGGGTGCCACCTGAGGAAATGCCTGAGCTGCTGCGTAAATTCGACGTACTTTTGTTACCCTCTATCTGGCCGGAGCCATTTTCTCGGGCAGTATTAGAGGGCATGATATCAGGATTAGTTGTTGTGGCAACTCGAACAGGCGGGACACCCGAAGTGATTGTGGATGGGGAAAACGGATTGTTATTCATGCCAAATGATCCTGAGGATTTAGCGCAGAAAATCGCTCAGCTTGTGGCTGATCCTGAATCATGTAATCAGATGAGCTATGCTGGTAAGCAAACTATATTGGAGCGATTTACGATGACGAAGATGATGGACAAGATCGAGAGCTACCTCCAAGAGGTTTCCCAATTATCATCTCACAAGAAGGCTGGTCGTTTTGAAAGAAAGTGAAGAAAACGTCGTCGAGCCAACTCCACCTACGGTTAGTGTCATTATTCCTACCTATAACCGTAAACACCTGCTCCGTGAAACACTCAATTCAATCGCCCAACAAACCCAACCCAACGATAATTTTGAGGTCATTGTTGTAGATGATGGCTCGACAGATGGGACAGCGGCGATTGTAGCTGA
>DATHUN010000039.1:0-11884 GCA_035462205.1 Anaerolineales bacterium | reverse complement strand
CTCTCGAAGCCGCCGGCGTCAAGGTTGCGCGGCACCCAGAAGAAATCCCCTCACTCCTTAAATAACATGTAAGGGCACAACATATTGTGCCCTTACTGATCATCAAAAACACGTAGAGCCGTCCTGTCGGACGGCTCTACGGTTATAATCCACAAGACAAATTACTTGTGTGAATCAATATAGCTGACGGCGTCGCCCACTGTTGTGATCTTCTGCGCATCTTCGTCTGAAATCTCGGCGCCAAACTTATCTTCAAAAGCCATGATCAGTTCCACAAGATCGAGAGAATCCGCCTCAAGTTCCTCACGGAAACGAGCTTCCGGCGTGATCTTCGCCTCATCGGCACCGAGCAGGTCTTTGATAATCGCCTTCACTTCAGTATATGTGTCAGACATGACAACCTCCTTTAGAGTTTCGTGGCTATTGTACTCGGGAAAGTAACCGTGTCAAGCCAGTTTTTCAATCATCCCGCGAACAGCTTGCGGGATTTCATCAACAGGAACACTACCTCATGCCAAAAGTTGCGCCAATCGATCAGCGAAAGGCTGACCATATCAAGATCAACCTCGAAAAGGATGTCCGCTCCTCATTGACGACCGGACTCGAAAATTATCAGTTCGTTCATGAGGCACTGCCCGAATTGGACTTGACCCGGGTCGACCCAAGCCTGAGCCTGTTTGGTAAACGATTAGCTGCTCCCATCCTGATCAGTTCCATGACCGGCGGCACGGACGACGCCGAGACCATCAATCTGCGCCTGGCCGAAGCCGCCCAAGAGATGAACATCGCCATGGGAGTCGGCAGCCAGCGCACCGCGATCGAAAATCCAGAACAAGCGCGCACATTTCAAGTTCGTCGCGTTGCTCCGCATATTTTATTGTTCGCAAACATTGGAGCGGTGCAATTGAATTATGGCTATGGCATTGACCAATGCCGCAAAGCCGTTGACATGATCGGGGCAGACGCTGTAATTCTCCATTTGAATCCATTGCAAGAAGCAGTCCAGGATGCGGGAGATACAAACTTTGCAGGTCTTGCCAAAAAGATGGAGGAAATTTGTAAGCGAATGGAAGTACCTGTCATTGCAAAGGAAGTCGGCTGGGGAATCTCCGAGCGCACAGCCAGGCTTTTAGCCGATTGTGGAGTGAGCGCTATCGATGTTGCCGGTGCCGGCGGGACAAGCTGGTCGCAAGTGGAAATGCATCGCGCCCCGGATGAATTTACACGCCAGCTCGCGGCGACATTTGTCGGCTGGGGAATCCCAACCGCGGAATCAATTTTGAATGTAAGAAAAGTCGCGCCTGAAATAACAATCTTCGCCAGTGGTGGACTGAAAGATGGTCTCGATATTGCGAAATGTGTCGCTCTGGGGGCGACGCTTGGCGGCATGGCAGGTCAATTCCTGAAAGCAGCCGCCGTATCCACCGAACAGACCATTGAGACCATGCAACTGGTGAAAAAGCAAATTGAAGTCACCATGTTCGCAGCAGGGATTGGTAGGTTTGAGGTGCTCAAACAAGCCAGGTTAATCATGCTTGCCTAGCCGTTGCAATCTCAGGTCGTAACCTATCCCCGGTGAGAACGTCGTGAATTTAGGACCTCTGGTGGGCTCTGGCAGTTTGCTGTTACGATTATGAGGAGGGCGGCTATTGAGATCGCAATCAGTACTTTTCAAGATGAGAGGAGAAGAGATGAACATCGCAAAAATAGTAGCGCGGATTTTTAGACCTGCCTTTTTCCTGTCGCAGATGATCTTGATCCTGGCTGTTGGTTGCAGCCCGGTAGAGGTTACGATCGTTGTTTTAACAGCGACGAGTTCTCCCGCTCCGACATTACAGCCGCTGCCCACGGAAACTCCTGCTCCAGATGCCACACTGACACCGTTTGTGCCAAAGGCTGTGGTCAAAATTGTCAGTGCTGTACCTCTATCTGGTGCTCAGGCCGTTTTCGGCCAAGATATTAATCGGAGCGCCGAATTGGCTGTTCAGGAATTAAGCGGACCCTTAAATGAAATGGGTTACAAAGTTGAATTGGTGACCTACGACGACCAGAATCTTGTGGAAACGGCATTAGCAAATGCTCAGCAAATTGTGGCAGATTCTGAAATCTTATGCGGTGTCGGGCACTACGACTCTGATGTCAGCATTGCCGCCTCAAACGTCTATCATCAGGCGGGTCTTGCGTTTATTGCCCCCTCGGCGACTGCCCCACTCTTGACCGGCCAATCATTTCTTGAAGTCAATCGTGTGATTGGGCGCACAGACGGCCAGGGATTAGCCGCGGCAAGATTCGCCAAGGATCAGGGATTTTCCAAATTTTTCATCGTGAGTCAAAAAACTGATATCAGCCTGAAAAATGCGGAGTCCTTTCGAGTCGAATCAGGTCGTTTGGGTTTGAAACGGGTTGGATCGGTGATTAACAATGTGACCGCTGACAATACGGCCAACTTCGTCAGCATGATTATCAAAGCCAAGCCTGATCTGGTTTATATCTCCAGTACGGTGGACCAGGCGATTCCATTCTTGAACGAGCTACGTACCGCAGGCTATGCGGGTGCGATTCTAGGCACTGATAAACTTGCGAATCCATCCATGATACAAAACGTAGGTCCGTCGTTAGTGAAAGGTCCAGTATTCTACACTATCATGGACCCCCCCGCTGAATACTATGCGGATGCTTCCCAATTCTTACAGGACTTCTACGATCGGTATAGTAAAACACCCGTTTCCTTTGCCGCGCAGGCATATGATGCGACGGGAATTTGCCTTAAAGCGATTGAAGAAGCGTCCAAGGCAAAGGCTGGAACACCGCCTACACGAGCAGATGTTGCGAAGGCTGTCCGTGCTATCAAGGATTATAAGGGGATCACAGGAACGTATAACTTCAATAATCATGGCGACCCGGAGCCTATGCAATATTATGTGTACCAGGTCGTTTCCACAGATACCGCCAGTTGGGATCAAAATCCGATCGTAGCTACGTATGAGATAGCACCGCCATAATAGTAGTTCCACCCTCCACTGCAGATCATAGTCAGAGCAAAAGGAAATCGTCTTTCGAATACTGCCGCGGTTAGTGATCACCGCCAAGAATATCTCTGGCCGTCCATGGAACGATTAAGTAAAACTTGACCAACCAATTGGTGTTCTTTTCTACGAACGCCCGATAGAACCTTCCTCCAAAGGATTCCTATGGGCAACCTAACCCCCATCGAAGAGAAAATCACGATCGGTGCACGGTACGAGTTGTGATAAGCACGGCTGTCTACTCTACCACCGAAAACTTTTCAAAAGGATATTAAATACATGGAATTCCCAACACATGCACAGGCAGTCATCATCGGAGGCGGGGTCGGCGGAGCAAGTATTGCTTACCATCTTACCCAAATGGGATGGAAAGATATCGTCGTCGTGGAACGGCATGAACTGACAAGCGGTTCCACTTTTCATTCGGCAGGCTTGGTGGGACAACTACGCACTTCCTCCAGTCTCACCAAGATGATGCGCTACAGCACGGACTTGTATCGGCGTCTGAAACAAGAAACGGGTGTGGACCCCGGTTGGCATGAGGTCGGAAGTCTGCGCATTGCATCGTCGGATGCGCGTATGGAGGAACTCAAACGCGTGGTGGGGTATTCCAAGGCGTTCGGCATGCCCCTCGATATGCTATCACCGAAAGAATGCCTTGATCTGTTCCCCTTGATGTCGTTGGAAAATGTCAAAGGCGGCGTGTTCCTTTCCACCGATGGACAGATCGATCCTACCGGTCTAACGAGTGCCCTCGCCGCGGGAGCCAGGGGTAGCGGCGCAAAATTCGCGCGGAACACGCGCGTCACGGGAATCGCCGTCAACAACAACATGGTCAAGGAAGTCGTGACCGACCAAGGCGTGATTAAGACCGATGTTGTCATCAACGCGGCGGGTTTGTGGGGCAACGACATCGCCAATATGGTCGGGCTGACGTTGCCGATCATCCCGATGGCGCATTTGTATCTGATTACCAAGCCAGTCAAGGATCAGCCCCCGTCTATGCCGACAATGCGTGATCCTGACAATCTGATCTATTTCCGCGGCACAGCGAGCGGCATGATCGCTGGCGGATACGAGCATGAGCCGAAGCCATGGGGACTGAAAAGTGTTCCACAGGATTGGAACTTCAAATTGCTTGAGCCAGATTGGGAGCGCTTCACACCCCTGATGGAAAACATCATCAGGCGCGTGCCTGCCATGGAGACGGCTGAGATCATGCAGCTCCTCAACGGACCGGAGGGCTTCACACCGGATTCAGAATACCTTCTTGGACCAACATCGGTACGCGGGTTCTGGGTGGCGTGCGCGTTTTGTGCACACGGCATCGCCGGCGCGGGTGGCATCGGCAAAGTGATGGCGGAGTGGATCATTGACGGTCACCCCGAATGGGATATGTGGCGGCTGGATGCGCGTCGCTTTGGCAACCAGTACGGCAGCCAGGCATTCACGCTGGCGCGCACTGTGGAGACCTACGGCAAGTATTACGACATTCACATGCCGTACGAAGAGCGCGAGTCTGCGAGACCGTTGCGCCTCTCCCCTGCTTATCATCGCTTGCAGGATTTAGGTGCGGTCTTCGGCGAAAAGGGTGGCTGGGAACGACCGAACTGGTTCACGCCGAACGAGCAGGATGCCCGCGCTGCGCCCGTCCCGGATCTGCACGGCTGGGCGCTCGACAACTGGTCGCCAGCCATCGCCGCCGAGCACCGCGCCACACGCGAGCTGGCCGCCCTGTTCGATGAGACATCCTTCTCGAAGATCGAAGTGCTGGGACCGGGAGCTTGTGATTTCCTGCAGACACTTTGCGATAACGATCTTGATAAACCAGTTGGTACAGTCGTTTACACACAAATGTTGAACGCCCGCGGCGGAATCGAATGTGACTTTACGGTGACCCGCCTCGCATCCGATCGATTTATGATCGTCACAGGGACGGCGTTCGGCACGCACGATATGACTCATTTACGTCGTTACATGCCTCTCGATGGAACGGTATATGTCAACGACATCACCTCGGCGCGAACATGTTTTGGATTATGGGGACCGCGTGCCAGAGATATCTTACAGAGTATTACCCGCGACGATGTTTCCAATGCGGCATTTCCCTATATGACAGCCAAGCAAATCACGATTGGAAATATTCCAACACTGGCACTGCGCGTCACCTATGTTGGTGAGCTTGGATGGGAATTCTACGCTCCGTCCGAATACGGGGAACAGCTTTGGGACACGCTTTGGGAAGCCGGAAAACCTTTTGGCATGATTGCTGGGGGATATAAAGCCATAGATTCGCTCCGCCTCGAAAAAGGGTATCGCTACTGGAGCGCAGACATAACTCCCGATTACACGCCTTACGAAAGTGGTCTTGGTTTTGCAGTGGCATTGAATAAGGATTCCAAGTTCATGGGAAAAGAGATGCTGCAAAAACAAAAAGTAGAAGGCATCAAGCAGAAGCTTTGCTGCGTCGTGCTGGATGATCCAAATATGATTGTGTTCGGCAGCGAGCCGATTCGTCACGAGGGAAATGTGGTTGGTTGGGTCACCTCGGGTGGCTATGGATATTCGATTAACAGATCGATCGCATATACCTATCTCCCGGTGGAGCTGGCAAAGCCGGGAACGCGCCTCAGCGTGGAATGCTTTGGGGTGGAGATTCCGGCCGAAGTCCAGAAAGAACCGCTTTATGATCCAAAGGGAGAAAAGATCAAGGCATAGAATTCCATAATCTGGCAAAAGGACAAGTAAAATAGCGGGATGTCTCAAAATATACGAGCGATCATATTTGACTTCGGGAATGTCCTGCTGGAGTGGAATCCCCGGCTTGTCTACCGCCGTTTCTTCCGGAACGAACAAGAGATGGAACGATTTCTCCACGATGTGAATTTCATGGATTGGAACTTGCAACAGGATAAGGGTCGCTCCTTTGCCGAAGGAGTCTCCGAGCTTTCCAAGGAGTTCCCACAGTATGCCGAGCTGATTCAGGCATATCACGACAATTGGATAGATTCCATTGGTAATTCGCTAACAGGCACAATTGAAATTATGAAGCGACTGAAGAATGCCGGTTATCCGCTCTATGGCTTGAGCAACTGGTCCGCAGAGACATTCCCGATTGCACGCGACAAATACGAATTCTTCAGCCTGCTCGAGGATATCGTTATCTCCGGTGAAGTCGGTGCAGTCAAACCGGATCCGGAAATCTTCGAGATCCTGCTCAGGCGAATTGGCCGGCCCGCCTCAGAATGTCTGTTTATTGACGACGCGCTGGCAAACATAGAGGCGGCGCGCACACTGGGATTTGCAACCGTCCACTTTCAATCCCCTGAGCAACTTGAAAACGAACTACAGAAGTTGGAACTGCTTTGATGAACCTCCGGCAGGATCGGTGTTCGGAGTACGGGCTATGATAAGATTCCGATTGACTTCGCGACATTTTCTCTCTCGCAATTTTTCTATGCGCTGACCCAGTCTCTCCTCTGATCTATCGCCGCTGATAGGTATTGCACTCTTCGCCGTCACGCACTGGATTTGGGCCCAAGGCGTCAATTCTTATGCTGGAACAGGATCTGATCTGTACTCATGGATACACAAACGCTTATTTCACACATCGAGCAGGAACTCCAACGACAGGTTTCCCGCCTCGACGCGCCACGCACCAGGTCATTTCACGAGATGCTCACTTATCACATGGGTTGGACCGGCGAAGGTGCCGGACCAGAAGCGACCGGCAAACGGATTCGTCCATTGCTGCTGCTACTTTGCACCGCCGCCTGCGGAGGCGACTGGCAAGCTGCGCTACCGGCTGCCGCAGCTGTGGAGCTTGTCCATAACTTCTCGCTGGTTCATGATGACATTCAGGATAATTCCGACCGACGCCGCGGACGGCCGACCACCTGGGTCAAATGGGGCGCACCGATGGCGATCAATGCCGGAGATGCCTTATTTGTCCTGTCCAACCAGGCGATCATCGACTTGAAAGAAAATTATCCAGCAGAGACGGTTTTGCGCGCGGCGGAGATTTTGCATAACACCTGTCTCGACTTGACGCGCGGTCAATACCTGGATATGGCCTATGAAGAGCGCAATGATCTTGGCGTGGACGATTATTGGCCGATGGTAGCCGGGAAAACGGCAGCACTGCTCTCTGCATGTTGTCACATTGGGGCATTGCTGGGCGGCGCAGACCAAGCGAAACAGGAGGCGTACCGGTCATTTGGCCATTATCTCGGACTGGCTTTCCAGGTGCAGGATGATATTCTCGGCATTTGGGGCAACGAGGCCATGACTGGAAAATCCGCCGCGAGCGACCTGGTAGAAGGAAAAAATTCCCTGCCTATCTTGGCTGGGTTGAGCGCCAAAGGCAAGTTTGCTGCACGCTGGAAACAGGGACCGATCCGAGCCTCTGAAGTAGAGGAGGTAGCACGTTTGCTCTCCAACGAGGGCGGTTATTCCACGGCCTATGAGGCATCCAAGCAAATGACGGACCTCGCTTTGTTAAATTTATACGAGGCGGATACGCAAGGCGAGGCGGGCGCGGCTTTGTTCGAGCTGGCAGACAGGCTGCTGAAACGGCAACAGTGAGCGCAGGGACGTGCAGCGTGACATCCACGGCGTCATCGCATATTGACAGTCCACTTTTGGCTCGCTTATAATCCCTTTATTGCGGGTGTAGTTCAGTGGTAGAACGCTTGCTTCCCAAGCAAGATATCGTGGGTTCGAGTCCCATCACCCGCTCTTGTCCGCAGATTGGCTGCACGAATGTCGAGGAGAGAACCTCGACATTTTTGTTTGATAATTTGTAAGGTACCTGTCATGTGCTCCCCCAACCGTCCTATGTAGAATCAAGGTCGGAGGTCCTTCCACAATGACTCAAGCTGACACGAAGGCGACAATCTTATATGTCGAAGACAATCCAGACAATCGAACTCTTGTGCGTCGTATTTTATTATCTGAGGATTATTCCTTATTGGAAGCCGCCAATGCTTCAGATGCCCTCAATATATTAAAGAAGGAACGACCGGATCTCATCCTAATGGATATCAACATGCCGGATATGGATGGTTATACTCTAACCGCAAAGATCCGGGCAATGCCTGGTTTCGAGCGCATTCCGATCCTTGCTCTCACAGCGAACGTAATGCGCGGCGACAAAGAAAAAACGTTGGAAGCAGGCTGCGACGGTTATATTCAAAAGCCAATTGATATCGATCAGTTGATTAGAGAGGTCGAGAGATTCCTCTTAAGGAGAACCAATGCCTGAAAATGTGCTGGACACACAACCTATTCGAAAGCCAACCATTCCCAAGGATGCGACGGTTTTGGTCGTAGAAGACAACGTGGCGAATTTTGTTTTGATCGCCCGCATGTTGGGTTATCTGGGCATCCATTGTGAATGGAAGACATCGGGTTATGAGGTGGTCGAGTATGCCGACACTCTGCAACGTCTTGATCTGATCTTGATGGATATCCGCCTCCCCTATGAAGATGGGTACGGTGCGCTGAAGAAGATCCGCGCCTCTGAGCGCCTTAAATCGATCCCGATCATCGCCGTCACTGCGGAAGCCAGCACGGATCAGATGAACAAGGCAAAGGATTCCGGGTTTGACGGGTTCCTCGGAAAGCCTCTCGATCCCGACAAATTCCCCGATCAAATTCGCCGCATCTTAAGTGGAGAAGCCGTTTGGGAATTTAGCTAGATTTATTGTTGAGCACGAGTCCTTGAACAATACTCCATTCTTTATCACCGTCTACTTTCTAGTGACTGGAAACCGTTTGCAGGTTATCCAGTACTCAGACCCCCTGGGACGCGATGCACAGTCCACAATTCCACGCGGCCTCGAACTGCCATTGACTGAAGTCGCGGATTGTTTAAAAGATGGCACGGTGCGCCTGAACTTGCGAGACTCGGCGTCTTCCATGCCTCCCTCACTAATCAACTATCCCCGCCAGCTGGGATGTGAAACGGCCGCCTACGTACCTATCCTGCAGGAGGGACAACTGCGCGGTCTCGTGTTGATTGGAGCACGCGCCGGCCAGGATTTGCATGAGGATGTAATTACCGCCTTTACGAGGACCGTGCGCGTGGCAACCCTTTCCCTGAAATCCAACAGTTCTGCCGCCGAACCAAAGAATGAACGTCGGGCGATGGAATTGAATGCAATCAATTCTCTTGCTACGCAGGCATCCACCACAAACGATCTCCAATCATTTTACAGATTGATGCATGAGCACATCCGCTCCGTAATCGGGGATCATGGTTTCCTCGTTGCACTGTACGATCAGAAAACCAATTCCATCAGCATTCCCTACTTATATGAAGAAGGCAATTTCTCCACAATAGATACCTTTCCGCTGGGAGAAGGACTGACCTCCATCCTGCTCCGGACAGGTGAGCCGCTCATGCTAGTGGAAGATACACAAAAACGTGCCGCTGCCATGGGCGCAAAGATCACAGGCAGGCCTGCGCTTTCCTGGCTGGGTGTACCATTGATGGCGCGCGGAGAGGCGATCGGCGCGTTGATTGTGCAGGACCTGCAATACGAACGCGCATTTGATAATGATGATCTGCGCTTTATGGTCGCGGTCGCGAGCCAAGTCTCGGGCGCCATTCACAATGTAAGGCTTCTCGAAGAGAGCAAGCAGGCTGCACTACAATTTGAAACGGCGGCCGAGATCGCCCGTGATATCAGTAGTTCGCTCGATTTGGATGAGCTGCTTCAAAAGGCAGTTGACCTGATTCGATCGCGTTTCCACTTCTATCACGCCTCTGTTTTTCTGAAGGATCTACCTGAAGAATTTGTGGTCATCCGTGAAGCCACCGGCGAAGCAGGTGCCCAGCTCAAACGGGCAGGTCACAAGCTGGCAGTCGGCTCAAAATCGGTCGTCGGATTTGTTGCGGGAAATGGCGAGCCACTCATCGTTAATGACACCACTCGCGACGCAACGTATTATGCCAATCCATTGCTACCAGAAACACGTGCGGAAGCAGCCATTCCGTTGAGAGTTGGTGACCGCATCGTGGGTGTGCTGGACGTTCAAAGCGATCAACTCTATGCATTTGCAGAAGACAACCTGCGTACCCTGCAAATCCTTGCCGATCAGCTGGCAATCGCCGTTGTCAATACAGAATTGTTTGCCGAAACACAGGAACACTTGGCCCAGCATCGCTTGCTGCACCATATCACGACCACAGCCGCATCGGGAACAACTCTGGACGAGGCCCTGCAGTCCGCGGTCAATGGTCTCCAAGTTACACTGGGTGGTGACAGAGTTTCCATTTTATTGGCCGACCGCGAGAAAAAAACCCTGGAAGTAAAAGCTGCGGTTGGCTACGCGAGCAATGTATTCAACTTACGGATTCCGATTGGAAGCGGCATTACCGGCTGGACCGCCGCACATCGCAAAACTCTTCGGGTGAACAACGTCTTACAGGATACCCGCTACGTTGAGGCAAGCTCGAATACACGGTCGGAAATGGCGATCCCGTTGCTATATCGAAGTGAATTACTCGGCGTTCTCAACGTGGAAAGTGAACAGCTCTCCGCCTATGCGGAAAACGATGAAGAGCTTCTTGGCACGTTAGGCGGAAGCCTTGCTGCAATTATCGCAAATGCCCGTCTGCTGGAACAAATACGCGCCCAGGCGGAACGTGAACGTATTTTGTTTGAGATCACAGATAAGATCCGGCGTACAACAGATATGGATACCATTTTGGCAACAACAGTGAGCGAACTCACTCGTGCAGTGGGCGCCCATCGGGCAAGGATTAAATTGGGAGTAGGGTCTCCGGTGCAAAAAATTGAGGTCCGACAATGAAGAAGTTGCTCGCGTTCGAGCAATCTTTGCCGCGTATGGGCGGACGATTCATAATTATCGTGCTTGCTGTAGCACAGGTAATCTCCCTGGTGGCTGCAATACCGGGCATGATTTCCGTCCAGGCGAACGCCCAATTCAACCTACAACGACTCCAGGGATTCTTGGTCACCATTCCCTTGCTGTTCATCGTGAGTAATCTGATTATCCTCTTTATTGGCTGGCGTTCCACGCGCACGGCACGGAAGCGGCTCGATGCCTGGGCAAAGGGAGTGTTGAGACCGAATCATGAGGAAGAGTTGGTGGCATGGCGTGAGATCACCAGCCTTACATGGCGGATGGGGATCGCCGATGGCGTCGTGAATTTTTTCCTTGTGATTCTGCCTGCTTTTTTTATCACCTATTCGCAGAGCGACACACTCAGTTCTCCATTCCAACCTACATCTTTGAATTCGCCGGACCCCGTCTATGTGCTGCTGGGTGGCATTGTGGCTCTGCTGGGAGTGGGTATTCTTGCGATCTTGATGATTGAACGGTTCACGTTACCAGCCAGGTTGATTTTGCTGCCCACTGACTTGGAGACGCAGCTATCAGGTCGTTCTGGTCCCTTGTTGGTCAGCAAATTTATCGTCCTAATTCTTGGATTGATCGCGATCGCTATCTTGTTGATCGTACCGATAGGGTATCAGCAGACTGTACAAATTTTATACTCTGAGGTTAGTTCCTTAAAGGTCTTCCAGAGTTATCAAGTCCAATCGATAGTTTTCAGTGCACTAGCGTTAATTCTAGGCCTCGCATTTTCTTATTATGTCTCCAGGTCCATCTCAGATCCGATCAAAGATTTGATTTCCACCTTCAACAAGATCGAGCAAGGAGATTTGACGCAGCGAGCTCCTGTCAGTTCAACCGATGAGCTTGGTATCGTTACCGTTCAATTCAACCGTATGGTGAACCGCCTGGAAGGCTTACAGACAACCCTGGAACAGCAGGTTTTGGAACGCACCAAGCAGCTTACCGCGATGAATCAGGTTGCGCGAGCCGCC
>DATHUN010000038.1:0-6890 GCA_035462205.1 Anaerolineales bacterium | reverse complement strand
TGCGCTACCAGGTTGAAGAAATTTCCCGAGACCAGGACCTGGCGTCCTTTTTCGGCGGCGTACTGGCGCGCGTAATCGGCGAGCTCGCTGAAGTAGCGCTGAATCTGTCGCGTCTGGTAACGATGATATTCGAAGAAAAGTGGCGTCTGCTCCCGGTTTGTCTTGAAGTCGTAGCGCTGTGCCAAGAGCCATTCGCCATAATGGAACGTATCCAGGTCTACGCCGCGCAATTCCGCCGGACGTTGCTCCTCCGGCATGTCCCTCAAATATTGACGGAAGCCCTGCATACAGTCCTTGCAGAAGCAGCCGCCATATTGGAAGCTTGTAATCGGAAGCTCTGCCTCATCTAATTGGATGCCGTCCACGCCGGCATCGATCTGGATGCGGATGATCGCTTTCAGATATTCCCGCCAGACCGGGTTATTGCGATCCATGAGATAACATTCGTGCTCCCGGTCGGGACATTCCACCCAGCGCGCATGGCATGCCACGCCATGAATATCGCGCGAGACGCAGTTCTCGATCAGGTCGGTTACCTGGTTGCCATCGCTATCGACCAACCCATTGGGGAAGTACTTCTCAAAGGGCGGCCATAGGTTCGGATAGCGATTCTGCCCGAATTCACGCAGTCCCATCCAAACGCGCTTGCCGGCACCGCGCAGTTCATTGAACGCCAGGATTTGGGTTTCATCTTCATTCAGCTCAGCCGGTATTTCCCAGCCTTGCACCTCGAAGACGATCCCGAAAACCTTGATGCCTTTTTTCTGGCATTCACGCACGAACTCGCTGTCGTTGACAAAGCCATAAAAACGAAAGCGTGTATCGATTGGCTCAAAAGCTTCCTGTTCCAAATAGGGCAGGGCAATCGACCCGCCGCCCATTGCGGACCAGACGAGCGTGGTGGCACGGTAATCGACCAAATGATCGATCATGCGCAGACGGCGCCCGGGCAGGCTGGGGTGATAACAATGCTGATTCGGAAACCATGCATCGAAGTAAACGCCACGTTCCATGAAATCTCCTGAATAGTAATAGGTCATTCTCCCGAAGGGACACCGCTTCGGGACGGTGTGAGGAGCCGCGAAGCGGCGACGAAGGATCTCGTCAACGGCAGATTTGCTGCAAATGAGATCCTTCGGTACGCTCAGGATGACACAGGGATGTTCGCTTAACCATAGCGCCCGTACGTGCGGGCAACTTCGACGAGCTTGAACAGATTCGCATCCGGCGTGTCGCGTCCGCATTGATCGCCGGTGGAGAGGATAAAGCCGCCATCCGCGGCGCAGTCATCGATCAGGCGCTTGGCTTTTTCCTCCACCTGCTCGGGTGTAGCGCGCAGCATGAACTCGAAGGTGTTGATGTTGCCCTTCATGCAAATCTTTTTGCCATAGCGTTTCTTGATCTCAGCAATGTCCACGTCGCCGCCCGGTGGCTCTTCGAGCGGTTCCATCACGTCGACCACGGTTTCCTCGGAGACCATTTCGACCACCTTGCGTGAACGACCGCAAACATGCAGGTGCGAATAAACGCCGTATCGCTTACAAATCTCAGCCGCTTTTTGGATAAAAGGCAGATCATACTTGCGGAAGTTACGCGGGCTGCTGACGCTCAGGCTGGAGGCTGAACCACCCAGCATGACCTCGTCCGCGCCGGCGACGCAGGCTGCTTCTACCCGCGCCAAGGCATAGCGCGTGTAGAAATCAAAAATCTCTTGAATGTAGCCGGGGTCATCGGCGTAATCGTAGAACATGACGTTGTAGCCGCCGTCGCGCTGGAAGAACCACCAATCCTGCGGGATTCCGATTGCCACCGAATATACGCCCAATTCGCCGATTCGATCGCGATCTTCAAAGGTCTTCTCCCAACACCAGCTCTCGTCTTCGCCCATCATGGCGCGCAGCTTCGGCCAATCGCGGTGCAGATCCTTGATCGGCTTCTCTTCCTCCCATGGTGGCTCACTGACTGGAAAGAGCGTCTGCTTGGTCAGCTCACCGTGAGGGGTTTGAGCAACCTCGTATTTCCGTTGTCCGCCTTCGGGCAAGGGTTGCAAATGGGATTGCCAATGCGGGCGGCCCTCGGGAGAAACCTCGCGCATCGAGCCGTAAATGTACCAGCCGTCCATGCCAAAATATTTGACGGCGTCCACATAGGCCTGTGCAACGCTGGCCGAGGCATAACCATTGTGCGCCTTGCCATCCAGGAACATTTCATCGAAGGGACGGCCAGATAACCGAACCGGCACCATCGCCGAAATATCGGGCGAGACAGGGACCGTATCTGCTTTTTCTCGGCGGAAAGCCGTCAACATCCGTTGGCGGCCCGTCATTGTTTCGGGCATAACACTCCTTGTAAGACACTATGTCACTCTGTGGGAGCGGTTGCTGCCACCGAAGAGTCTCATATATGCTTTCGATGAATGAGATCCTTCGCTCAGGATGACATAAACAGCAATCTCAATTTCTATTCACCAATCACATTGCTTCGTACGCCGAGGTCATCCTGGATATCGCCGCCGCGCACGAACGAGAAGCGTGGCTCCGGGTTATCCGAGGCGCTATAGGCATTGTTGTAAAACCCTTGCACAACATCCACGGCTTGGCGGCTCCACTTCAATAGCTCATTTCTATAGTCTGGCTTGTCATCGGTGAACTTGCGGATCCAATCGGTTGCCAGACGGACGTGCGTTAGCTCGTCGGCTTGTAGATAGTCGCATAGCTCGGCAATGCGTGTGTAGCCGCGTTCTTCCGCGTGCTCGCGCCACTCGCGCAACGTGCTCATCAGGTTGCGCTCTGCCCAGCTATTCGTGACCGAGATGCGACGCAGCGGATCGCTTTCATTCTGCATCCACCACCAAGCCAGCGGCCAGGGGCCGTAGCCGAGCGTGGCGCCCAATTCTTCTTCACAAACTTTCGCCACCACTTCAATGTGACGTGCTTCGTCCCACATTTGATGCGCCAATTCCATGCGCATCTCCCAGGGTAGGTCTGGGAACTCGGAAATCATTTTGCCCATGCGGTCGGTGGTTTCCACCTCGCCGTAGAGCAGTTGATGGAACTTATGCCGGAAGCCCTCAATCGACCATTGATCTTCGGACGTGTAGGCTTTCTCAAAATCTTTGGGGTCGGCGGAGAACCAGAACGGTTCCTCAACGATCGAGTGCTCCAGTGGCGGCGAACTCTTGGTGAAGCGGTAGATGCGTCCACCGCGGCGAGCACGCGGCTTGGGCTTATCTGCTTCGCGGGCGCTGTGAAACGTCAGCCAGTGAGATTCGATCCCCGTGCCCGTGACGCCGCCCGACTCGACGAGCTTCGCTTCGATATCCGACTGAACCTCGAGCGCGTGTCGCCGCTGCTCGGGGTCGCGCGTGAGCGAATCAAGCACGGCTTGCCCCCAGGCGACATGCGACTGTCCCATGGCTGCGAGCTGGCGCAGCAAACGGACGGTGGGCGTATCTGCCAGCGGATCGGTAGCGTCAGCGTGGTAGACATAACTACTGACAAGATGCGGCTCGAGAACGCGGTAGACAGCCGTCAGCCGCGCGACGGTGTCATCCAGCTTCCACACCGTTTCACACAGGCGGGCGAACTCGTCGCTGCCTGGTTCCTGACTGTCACGTGTCGAGCGCAACTGCTCGAGGCGCTCACCCAACAAATCCGCGGCTTGCGCGTGATCATAGACGTGGTAACCAAATGTCGCTTTGAAGGCGATCTGGGGCGTAGTATGGCACCAGCCGGCGATCATCTCCATTAACTGAATTTCCAAATAGCGATAATTCGCCAGGCGCTGCGAGTTCTCACGAACCGTGAAGCGCCCGCCAAATTCACGACGATCTACAACAGGCATCTTAAGCTCCTTCTATACTCGACCAAGATAAATTAGGGCGGTGACTTGGTCCCTGCACAAAACAATTTCCAACGTAGTATCAATGGCTCGAGTACTATCTTTCTATTTGCACGGGTTTCTCTTCAAACCGAACCACATGCCCATCCACTTTGCCGGTATCTTTCAACAATACGACTGCCACATTCAGATGTTTGTCTAAAGCCAGCGGTGCACCGTGCCAAACGCCCTTGCCCAACACGACACCCTGCCCTTCGCGCACACGAAACACGCGGAAGCGCTCCATATCTGGCAAGCGGGTCGGCTCGTCCGGATAATCCGGAGGACCAACATATACCAAACAATCGCCTCCCATGGGGATCAGCAATTCATCGCTGTGCATGTGGCGTTCCGCCCAATTGAAACTCAGCTCGGCGGGCTGCAGATCCAGGTAGCCGATGGCGTAATTGCGATCGCCGCCCGCCAAGACGTGGTTTTCACCCCACCAGGTCCAACCGGGACCCTGCGCATCCTGGGCGCGAGCCGGCTGCTTGATCACTTCGCCAAAGGGAGCGAAGGATTCGACGGTCAAGTCTTCGATTTTCAGTTTCATCGTTCCTCCACTATGGACTGGTCAGATCAAATGTGAATATCCGGTAGGGAACCAGTTTCGGCGCGCCGCGCAAGCCGGACGGTCGTTCGACCGCTTCGAGCAGGTTGACCAGTGTGTTGGCGACGCGTAGCTCAAGGATGTTATCGCCAGATTTCAACAGGTCCGTGATCTCGATCTGGTAGGGAGCCCACAAGCGCACACCGGCAGACTGTCCGTTCACCAAGACTTCCAGTACATCATCCTCCATCTCCGGTTCGACGAACACACGCTGCCCTGTAAACGAATCGGGTAACGTGAAGCGCTTGCGATAGATGGCGCGTCCTGAGAAATGAGGATAGCCTTGATCGGTCCACGGCTGCGGTTGAAGAGATGCGCGCGGCGCCTGGATTCGATATGTGCCATCGCCGTTCGACAGCAGACTGAAGTCGCCGGTCAATTTCAACAGATCGAGCAAGCCATCGGTTGGGTTGTTGACCACCAACCGTAAAGCAATTACATTCCCGCCCCGGCGCAAATGCGCTGTGATATCCACGGACTTCATCTGCCCATCTATTTGGCTGCGGACCGGTGCCGCCGTTGTGCGTTCGCCGTTGACATACAGCGACCAATCTGAGCCGGCGAAGCCATCTACGATCATATTGAGCCGGGGAGGCAGGTAATCGGCCTGGAATGATATTCGATACCAAACGGCGATTGGATATTCCGACTCTGGCTCGGCCGGGAGCTGGTACGACCAGGCACCGGGAACCATCGGTAGCCACCCTTCGGTATCGGAGTCGAGTTCGATATAGGCTGAAAATTGCGATCCGGTGGTTTCATTCGTTGCCAGCCAATTTCCGATGACCAGCGCGTTCTCGGTCTCCGGTTGGAATTCCCATTCGCCGTCCAGGGTCAGCGCGGCAGCCGGTTCTTCGCTTTGTAGCGCCAGACGTGCTTGCCGATCCCCTGTTTGCAGGAGCGCGAATCCTTCGCCGCCACGTCCATACCCACGGATCTGCCCATCCAGCGATTCAATATTCAGATTGGTCTCGATCACGCGCCGACCGGAGTCGGCTCGCACCAGAATAAATGCAGATCCTACCGGAGGCAATTCCAGAGTAAATTGCGTGCGCTCATCCACAAGCTGCGAGGGGCTGATGAGCTGTTCCAACCCTGTGGATGGATCCCAATGCACCGGCTGTACGTTACCGGCCAGGCTGACCTGCGCTTTTTGCGGCGCATAGGTAGGATTGATAATGAAGTAAATCTCCTCATTATCCTTCTGCCTGTGCAGGTAAAAGACCTCGCGATTGTCGATCAAAATATCCGACTCAATCAGTGTCAACAGCGCCCTCTGGACCGCATCGGCAACGGCTTCCCGTTCGGCAGTTACTTCGCTTGTAATTTCCCGGCGTTCCCCTTGCTCGGGCATAAAATAATACTTGCTGGTTCGTTCCTCCGATTCGATGACAAACAATGGACTCTCCGTTTTGCCCACCGCATCGAGCTCTTTTTGAATTCGCATCGGAAGCTGGCGGTTGAGGGCATAGCTGCGCAAGAAAGCCGTCTTGCCCGAGCCGTGTGCTTGTTCCAGCAAGTCAAGTCCGGTTTGCTTTTGGAAGGTTTGCTGCGTTTCGGCAGGATCGATGCCGAATAAGGTGCGGATGCGATCGGAGATGTCTACCAATTCCGTAATGCTATTTTTTGTCGTGAATGCCTGGTTGGGGAGAAAGATCATTCCCAGCACACGACCACCTTGAGCGACGAACTTCTCCAACTTTTCGAGCGTACTCAGCTTCAGGTGCGCCATGGGAGGCAGGACGACCAACTCATAGGCTTCGTCACGAATGCGGATGGTCTTTCCGTCGAGTTCTGCATTCGCAAGGATGTCTTCATCGAGGTAGTCATAATCGTAATGGAGCCGGAGAAGTAAATCGGTCAGCGTGTTGAAATCGCGTTCGATGCGATCGCCCAAGGCATTATGAGTCTGCGGCGTGTAGGTGGCAAACATCGCATTCATCGGCCAGAGCACAGCAACTTTGGCAACATGCTTTCCACCCGACAATAAATGACTCAGGCGACTCATGTAATTCGAAAACTCGCCATAATACTGCCACCAGGGATACTGGTAGAACATCGAAGGCGGCCAGTCCCGTTTGCGTGGACCTTCCAGCGTGTAATGGAAGCCATGCGGGTTGAGCAGGTTCACACCAAGCACATACTCCCAGTCTGCAATCCACTTCATGCGCTGCATGGTGGCATCCATAAAGATGCCGCCAAACGACTCACACAACAATCGCGGGCTTCCCATTTGATGTGCCGCCGAGCTGCCCACTTTCATCGCGACATGTTCATCCGGACGGTCGCGGTTGCCGACGATAGGGTAGAGGTGGTCGACGCCAATCACGTCCATGTGCTGGTAATGCCTGAATAAATTTCCTTCGACGCGGATCAGGCGCCGCAATCCCTCTTCGTACAG
>DATHUN010000037.1:0-3129 GCA_035462205.1 Anaerolineales bacterium | reverse complement strand
AAAGGATTCGCTAAAACCTGAGGAGTAAAACTTATGGACAGGGAAAAGAAGTTCTGTTTCTGCATCACGCGTCGCCGGGTGATAAGTGCAGTGATTCTTGTCGCTAGTGTGCTGAATTTGATCATCGTGGGAGCAGCCTTTGACGTCACGTTTCCGGAGGCTGCCCCCACAGCTACTCCGAGCCAAACACCGGATGTAATCACGATGACATTTTCCCCGGCGACTGCAACGCAAGGAATTCCACCACCGATGACAGCGACGCCGAGCAACACACCCACACAAACCGCGACCGATACGCCGACCACAACCTACACATTAACCGCGACACTGACGGATACATCCACACCGACCAATACGCCATCGCCTACTCCAACGCAGTGTGTTCCACAATATTACTGGCCTGTTTATGTGGTGAAAAGAGGCGATAACCTCTCTGCGCTGGCAGCCGCAACGGGATCATCGGTCGCCGGGCTGATGCGTGCAAACTGTCTACTTGGTACACAGATCAATATTGGACAAAAACTATACGTGCCACATTTACCGATCATTACACCAACCAGCACACCAACCTCTACACCTACAACATTTGTGGATACGTTAACTGATTTTAGCCTGTATGGCGCTATGGACTGTGATCCTCCAGACTACGTTTCTTTCTCAATATTCGCGGATGACCCAGAAGGAGTTTTCTCCGTAATGGTCCAGGTGTACAGCAACCAGAATGTGTTGATCGCTCAAATCGATATGGCTTCTGCGCGAGGTATTTATATTGGCTCGGGGCCACTCATCAAACCATACACAGTATACGAGGTTGGTTATTACCAGTTTCAAGCAACGGACGGCTTCAATAATACTACCTTCAGCACATCTTACAGTGAGCGCTCACAAAGCTGCATTGGATGAGGAGATTTCGTCAAGGAGGGGAATATTGAAAGTCCTATTGCTTCATGACAGAATATCAAACAAACCTCCGTTTATAGAATTAGTAAACGTGATCGGGCTGATGAAAGAGCAGGGCCCCTCAGTCAGAAGCACCGACACGAAGGCCGGGCATAAAAAGAACCACCGGCAATCTATTGCCAACCGTTTATAAGAAAGGATAACAACAATGTCTACAAATTTTGATACTCTGACCAATGTCACGACCGATCTTGAGGGTGCAATCACCAGCGTCCAGGTTTACGACGTTGATATGGATCCCAATCACGTTCTGCCGCGCAACCGCGAGTGGTACGTCGCGGTGCAGTGGCAGGTCAAGGGCTTGTGCGCTCCAGGCCTAGGCGGTGATTGGCACATCCGTGTCAACTTGGAGTCGATGGGTGGAGGCTTCGAAGGAACTGTCAAAGAGCAGATCGTGTCTGTCAACAGCATCGCTCCTGCCCTAACTCTCAACTACGCCGAGACCATTGCTCTGCCTAGCCCCAACACCATCGGCGGCTTCAACGCCGGCGCTTACAAGCTGATCGTCATCATCACCCACACCAACACCGGTGGTGGCGTGACCAAGCGGACTCGCATGGCCGGCTTTTACGAAAGCTACCTGCTCGAGTTCACCGACTTCGACTTGTAATTGCCATAAGAAACCTGCCCCCATTTCAATGGGGGCAGGTTTCGGTTTTAATCTGATGGAAGGGAAACGCTAGGGGGACTTGTTCGAATCGGAATCATCGTCTGGATCGAAATCCAATTTATCTAACAACTCCTTCCAAACATCCTGCAGTCCTGTATCAAATTCACTGGAGGTATCGGAGGCTTCTGCCAATAAAGTATTCATCGCCTGACCTGTATGAGCGACTTCGTCCTGACCCTGCTCCAGGATCACCCGGCGAAACTTGGGTTCCCACTGCGCCACGAAGCGCCGTCCGCATTCCGGGCACAACCATTCCTCCGCACCGGACGGATGAACACTTTCCAAGCGCATTTCGTGACGTTGCTGTGCAACCATAAGATGCTCCTTTCCAAATCCGTAATCAATATGCTTACCGCTTAGTTTAAGCTGGGATAACGCATTGTTTACAAATTCAAACGAAGCAGCAAGGCTTTTGAGACACGCTCCTGCTTATTCAAATAGTTCCATTTATCGGTTACTGAAATGCATTCCAGCAAAAAAGACGGCATTGCCGTCCGTTTCTTATGCCTGTCTGGTGCTGCGTGGGTCAAGAGCATCTCGCAAGCCATCCCCAATGAAGTTGATGCATAATACCGTAATCATGATCAGCAAACCGGGGAAGAACCATAACCACGGCGCACTTTGGATATATCTCACCGAGCTATCCAGCATGTTGCCCCAACTTGCTGTGGGCGCCTGGACACCTAAGCCAAGGAAACTTACGTACGCTTCATACAGGATGGAGTTCGCAACTCCTAACGTTGCGGAAACGATAATCGGGGCAATGGTGTTTGGCAGAAGATGTTTGAAAATAATGCGAGCGTCAGAAACACCCAGGGCACGTGAGGCGGATATAAAATCCAGTTCCTTCAAGGAAAGAACATTGGCACGGACTATGCGTGCCAGATACATCCAACTGGTAAAACCAATGACACCAATAATGACAACCACGCTTCCGCTAAATGTCCGGCCCAATACATGAATCTCAGGGACCTTCCCTCCAAGGGCTTTCGCCAGCACAATCAAGAGGAATAAGGGAGGGATGATGAGCATTGCTTCGGTAATGCGCATGAGAAGATCATCTACCCAATGCCCAAAGTATCCAGCCACCGAGCCGACCAAAACACCGATAATGACTTCCACAATGGCGGCAAAAAGCCCGATTGTGAGAGAAATTTGTCCTCCATAAAGCGCGCGCGCCAGGATATCCCGTCCAATAGTATCTGTTCCAAATAGATGTGCGCGGGAGGGCGGCCGGAGTTTGATGGCGGTGTCGTTGCAATTAGCGTAGGCTTCTGCCGTTACATATTTACCGGTGGGTTCACACATGCCGCGTGCGAATATCAAACCTCCCAGCCAGAGAAACGCCAACATCAAAAATAATCCACCCAAAGCAACCAGCGCCGCCTTATGATTTCGGAATCTGCGCCAAGCCAATTGCCTGGGACTGTGTGCGATAGGTTTTGCTGCGCCACCCTCACGGGTCAACGGTTCTGGGGCTGTGGTACCCGTCATTAGCT
>DATHUN010000036.1:0-2270 GCA_035462205.1 Anaerolineales bacterium | reverse complement strand
ACAACATGGTCCGCCGTACTGCCCTGATGTTTTTCTGCGCGCGGCTCGTCATTGGATGTAGACCCGCTTCTCCCACCCCGACCGCCACGTCTGTGACCAACGCGACGTCTCTTCCCGAAAGCGCGCTGATTACGCCGGGGATTCCGACCCAGGCTGCGCCCCTATCCGGCATTTCTGCGGATCAAGTAAAGAATGCTACTTACGAGCTTGGCGCGGCGAATGTTCCGCGGACCGTACAGCTGGTCAATGGTGTCTATCAGGAGGGAACTGCTGGAGGTGCGGATTTTGTTGAAGTGCGCGTCACCGATTTCATCGCTTTAGGCGACATCGACGGCGATCGTGTCAACGAAGCGGCGGCGATCGTCTCGGAAAATTATGGCGGAAGCGGTGTATTTGTTTTCCTGGCTCTTTATTCTGCAAAAAATGATTCGGCGGTTTTTCAAGCCTCTGCGTTTGTCGATGATCGCCCACAGATCAACTCGATTGCGATCGAGGATAGAGCAGT
The DNA here is from genome assembly GCA_035462205.1 of Anaerolineales bacterium. GTDB lineage: Bacteria > Chloroflexota > Anaerolineae > Anaerolineales > Villigracilaceae > Defluviilinea. Next base: position 1,765 of record DATHUN010000036.1, on the reverse strand, counting down.
GAAGCTGGACGTCGTCGTTCACGGAAAAGATGACCCGATGTGTTGCCCCGCCCTGCAGACCCAGCGACAGTACCGCCTGGACAACGATCAGTTGGATTTGACGAATTACTCCACCTTCACGCCGGATGGTAAGCCGCGCACGATCAAAATCGAAACACCATTAAACGGTGTGGAGGTCTCCAGCTCGGTCCAAGTTAAAGGCAGTGTGGCGATTGCGCCGTTTGAAAATAATCTCACGTACAGCGTCAAGGATGGCGCCGGCGTGGAGCTGTCGCGCGGCGCGGTCCCGGTCAATGCTGCGGACCCGAGCGGGCCCGGTACGTTTGACGCTGTGATACCGCTGGGCAAGATTTTGTCCAGCACCATAGTAATCATCGAGATACAAGACCTCAGCGCCGCCGATGGTTCGCTGCTGGCAATGGATTCGGTGGAATTGGTTGTAAAATAAACGTAGGGGCAGGCGGACGCCTGCCCCTACACCATATTTATTCGTTTTGGAGGAAACCATGCCCAACACAGTCCGTGATTGGATGTCCAAACCTGTCGTCGTTGTTGACCCTGATTCGAGCGTGAAGTATGCTCTGACATTGATGCGCCGCCGCAAAATTCATAGCGTTGTCGTTTCGATGTCTGAGAAAAATCCCTCATACGGCATTGTTACCTCAACGGATATCCGTGACAAGATCGTCGCAGCAGGCCGCAATCCGGCTGAAATGAGTGTGCGCGAGATTATGTCTGGTCCCATTATTACTGGCAACCCTGATTGGACGTTGATGGAATGTTCCAGGGTGATGCAGGAAAACCATATCCATCACCTTCCAATTGCAGATGAAAGCGGATCGTTGATTGGCTTGATCTCCGCTACAGATATATTTGTAGCCGTCGAGGAATCGGGATGGAGTGAGTTGGAATAAGGTCCCACACAGGGGACGGCGGCTCGCGAAGCACCCTGATGAGGGCGCCCTTCCTTACGATACATTATGCCGAATCAAAAATATTACGTTGTCTGGAAGGGGCGCAAGCCCGGCATTTTCACCTCGTGGTCCGAAGCGGAACAGCAGATCAAGGGCTTTGCTGGTGCACAGTACAAGTCGTTTGGCTCGCGTCCCGAAGCAGAAGCTGCCTTCCGAGCGGAGTACGAAGCGTACAAGGGCAAATCGTCCTCGCAAGGGAAGTGGAGGCATGCCAGTGTCCAGCCGATTCTGCCGTCTATCGCTGTGGACGCAGCCTGCAACGGATCACCTGGTATCCTCGAATTTCGTGGCGTGTTCACCGAGACCGGCGACGAGATCTTTCGCTTTGGACCTTTCCCCGATGGCACAAATAATGTTGGCGAATTTTTGGCGATTGTCCATGCGTTGATCTGGATGCAAAAGCACAAATCACCTTTGCCTGTGTATTCTGATTCCGAGAATGGGATTTCGTGGGTGCATCAGGGAAAGTGCAAAACTAAGCTGCAACACACGTTGTATAACGCGCCCTTGTTTGCGATGATTCACAGCGCAGAGAAGTGGCTCGCGGAAAATGAACTGGAAAATGATGTCATCTTGAAATGGGACACTCAGTTGTGGGGCGAGAATCCCGCCGACTTTGGCAGGAAATAAGCTTCTCGATGTGAATGTTATGAAGTGGATCACTTTGTCTTGGAAAATAGGGCGTATACGTGAGGTGGAGATTCGTCTGCATTTTTCCGTACTTCTTAGTCTCCTTGTCACTTATTTTATTTTTCGTCCTACCAATATAGCGGATGGTTTGCTTGCACTCG
>DATHUN010000035.1:0-18608 GCA_035462205.1 Anaerolineales bacterium | reverse complement strand
ATACTTGCAGCGGACGGAAACGAGATTTACAGATATGTCATGCAAACCACCTGTAGGGAAGGGCAGCCGCCCTTCCCTACGGTTGGTGAAAATTTTTAATTCTCAAGCTGGCTGGCAAAAAAGGCGTAGACATCGGCATCTTCGGCGATAAGCTCTTCCAGCGGCGTGCCAAACCCGTGCCCTTGGGTATTGATGCGTAAGAGAATCGGTTTCTCAGAGGTGGATGCAGCTTGTAATGCGGCTGCCATCTTTCGGCTGTGATATGCAAGCACGCGCCCGTCGTTCTCACCGGCTGTGATCAGAACTGCAGGGTATGCCGTCCCCTGTTTCACGCGGTGATAAGGCGAATAATCATAGAGTGCCTCGAAATGTTGAGGATTGGTAACAGTACCGTATTCCGTCACATTGAACGCGCCATTTGGGTCGCGTTCGACGCGCAGCATATCGTAAACTCCCACATGCGATGCCACGGCGCGGAAGAGATCCGGCCGCTGGGTGAGAACAGCTCCCATCAATAATCCGCCATTGCTGCCACCTTCGATGCACAACCGTTGCGGCGTGGTGTATTTTGTCTTCACCAGATATTCCGCGCAGGCAATGAAATCATCGAACACATTTTGTTTTTTGGTTAGGTTCCCGGCTCGATGCCAAGCTTCGCCGTACTCACCGCCGCCGCGCAAATTTGCGATGGCAGCGACCCCACCCAGGTTTAGCCAGACCCGTAGGTGCGGCCAGAAGGCAGGACTCAAACTGATCCCATACCCACCATAGGCGTAGAGCAACATGGGATTGCTGCCGTCCAATGTCGTCCCTTTGCGGCGAATAATGTTGATCGGCACGCGCGTCCCATCCCGCGAGGTGGCGAATTCCCGCACAACTTCACAGTCGCTGAAATCCGCAGGAGAGGTCATAAACAATGCCGTACGCCTGACTTCCCTTTGTGCCGGATCGTAACGGGACCAATGATGTGGTTTCAGATAGCTGCTGCCGAGAAATAAAATACGATCGCCTTCCTCGTGCTTGAGATCCCACACCCCAGAGACGGGTTCGATCGGCACGTCTGTAAGATACTCTCCTTGATGGTTGAGAACACGCAAACGGGAAGGACCGCCATCGAGTTCGGCGACGTAGATATAGTTTGGCGCGACCACAAAGCGCTGGATGGAAAGTGATCCTTCTTCGACGACAAGCTGTGCCGCTTCTAAAGAGGGACTATCCAACGGGATTCGGAGAATCTTTCCCAGTGGAGCATTCTGACGCGAGAGCACATAGAGAAATCCATCGGGTCCCAGTTGCGCTTCCTTCGCTTCCTCCTCGAAGTGCGTGACCTGAGTCCAGTTGCCTTGCGGATCGCGCAGGTAGTGGGCAATCTCGCCGCCATCACCATTCCTCACCAATAACAAAAGATAACGTCCATCGTCGCTCGTCTCCATCGAGCACTCGGCAATTTTAGGAAAATCTTTGCCAATGATATACATGTCTTCGGATTCGGGCTGACCGATTTTGTGATACCAGACCTGCTGGTAAAAATCCAAATCCTGCTCGGGGCGTTCACCGGGACGCGGGTAACGGGTGTAATACACTCCCTCGTTGTTCTCTGCCCAGGCAAAGCTACCCCCACCGGTGGGGACCTGGACACGCTGGATCACATCGTTGAGCGGCTGGCCGGTTTCGGCATCATAAATATACAGGTCGCCGCGTTCGCTGCCGCCCTTTGAAATGGAGATGGCTACTTTTTTTCCATCGAGGGAGCCTACATAAAAGTCAATTGCCGTGCCGCCTGTCGGGTCGAGCTGGTTGGGATCGAGCAACACGCGCTCGGTAGAGAGATCGTCCACGGAGGTCAGGGTGACCAGCAATGGCTGTTGCAGCGGTGGTTGCCTTTTGATCGCAAAAATCCGTCCCGGGCGGATTTGAAGTGCACCGTGTTGCGGTGACGCTTCTTCATAGATCCTTTTGAGCTCTTCATAGAATGCGGCGCGCTGTGGGACAACATCCAACGTTTCGCGCAGTAATTTATTTTGTGCTTCGGTCCATTCTTTCACGGCCGGGTCTTTTGTATCCTCCAGCCAGCGAAAGGGATCTTTGACCTGGATGCCGTGATATTCGTCTGTAACCGGTTTGCTAGGAGTTTCAGGATAGTTCATATTCTCCTCCATACCTTTTCATTTCCACATACAGCTAGCTCGATTATTACAAATTGTATTCTCGTATTTGAAATGTGGTGGAACGAGTAAATGATAAAGGCGGACAATCGTCCGCCTTTATTTTCAAAGACTTTATTTTAAAATCCCTCGAGCAACAAAAGCCTGTCGTACGGCATTGGCAACCGAAGGACTGTAGAGGGTCTCGGCTGCGTTCACGGTTGCTTGAGCCGCGGCGGGCATGGTTGTATCGGGTGCAAACGAGAACTGTGCATAGAGGATGATCGTATCCGCGGTTTCATGACCGAGCGCATTACGGATGTCCCACAGGGCACGCGACCAGATCTGTCCATCATGGTGGACGCGTCCATTCAGGTCCGCAGGATAGTGCAGGTTCCCGTCGACGCGACGCAAACAGTGCGGTATGGTCGATGTGTAGGAAACCGAATCCCAATCTGCCACGCAGGCGGGATCAGCTGTCGGCGCGATCACATCGCTGACCGTGACTGCCCAATAATCACCAAAACCTTCGCCAATGGCTCCGGCTTCCGCCGAGCTTCCAAAGTCTGTGACCTGTGAGGCCTGCATGGCGTGACCATATTCATGCAGGATCACTTCCGCATCCTCGGCATCGTCCACGCCGCCTTTGCCGAAGCGCAGGACATCATGCTTATCCCACGAATAGGAATTATCCTGCCCCCACTGGTTGATGCGGACATCCTGTGATTCCATGTTGATCGGATCGAAATCTGTCCCAAAGCCAAGGCTCTGGATATATTGCTGCGCCTCTGTTATCCAGTAATACGCCATGACCTGCTCAAAGCGGTCATCGTCACGGGTATAGATGAAAGTGTTGTCTGGAGAATACGCCGGATCTCCTGTTTCACTCCGGACGTTGACCCAATCGCCGCGTAGATAACCACTGCCATCCAGGTTTGTGAGTTGGACGATATGATATGCAGGCTGTAATGCCGGATAATTAGCATCCTTCTGATCGGTCAGTGTCTGATCGCCCAGGTCCGCAACCGGGTTAGGAAGGAATACCTGTCCGCTGCCGGTTGTCAATCCTGTCACACCTTTGTCTGCGGCTGCTCCACTTGTGAAGATTGCAAGCAGAACAAGCACAATGAAACTCGCTTTTGCAAATCGGATCTTCATTTCGTGCCTCCTTGAAATGGGAATCTGAAACAAGTATATACTATGCAAGTCAGTACAATGAATCAGAAGTAGGGGCGAACAACTAGTCGTCCTTAAGGAACTTATCGTTTCAACGTTCGATATTTCACACGATGTGGGGTTAAGTCCTTGCCGTATTTTTCCATCATCAGCGCTTCGTAATCCGACCAGTTACCCAGGTACATCTTGGCGGTGGAGTCGCCCTCGAAAACGATCAGATGGGTGCAGATGCGGTCAAGGAACCAGCGGTCGTGACTGACAACCAACGCCGTCCCGGCGAATTCCTCCAATGCCTCTTCCAGCGCGCGCAAGGTATTAACGTCGAGATCATTTGTTGGCTCATCGAGCAATAAGACGTTTGCGCCTTCGGTGAGGGTCTTTGCCAGATGGACACGGTTACGTTCTCCGCCGGAAAGGATCCCCACTTTCTTCTGCTGGTCCGTGCCCAGAAAGTTGAAAGACGCCGCATACGCGCGTGCATTGATCTTACGCTTACCCAGTTCGAGAGTATCTGCGCCTTGCGAGATTTCTTCGTAAACCGTTTTGTCGGGGTCCAGGGTGCGCGATTGGTCCACGTAGGCAAGCTGGACCGTTTCACCGATCTTGATCGTGCCGTGATCCGGTTTCTCTTTGCCGACGATCATCTTGAGCAACGTGGTTTTGCCAACACCGTTGGGACCAACAATTCCGATGATGGAACCCGGCGGAACCATGGCTGAGAACCGGTCCAGGAGGAGACGTTCGTCGTACGACTTGGTTAAATCGTCGAATTCAAAGACGATATCTCCGAGCCGCGGTCCGGGCGGGATGTAAATCTCCAGGTCTTCGCGGCGCTCTTCGGCTTCCTGGTTCAATAGCTTTTCATAGGCGTTGACGCGTGCCTGTCCCTTCGACTGGCGCGCCTTGGGCGACATACGAATCCATTCAAGCTCACGTTCGAGAGTTTTCTGTCGCTTGGATTCGGATTTCTCCTCGAGGCGGACACGTTCCTGCTTTTGTTCGAGCCAGGAAGAATAATTGCCCTTCCACGGGATGCCGTAGCCGCGGTCGAGCTCCAGGATCCAGCCGGCGACATTATCGAGGAAGTAACGATCGTGGGTGACGGCAATGACCGTGCCTTTGTAATCGCGCAAATGATGTTCCAGCCACGCCACCGACTCAGCATCGAGGTGATTGGTAGGCTCGTCTAGCAGGAGAATATCGGGTTCCGTGAGCAGCAATCGGGTGAGAGCGACGCGGCGCTTTTCTCCACCGGATAACACTTGGATCGGCATGTCGCCCGGCGGGCAGCGCAAGGCATCCATGGCAAGCTCGAGACGGCTGTCCAAATTCCAGGCGTCGACCTTGTCGAGCTGTTCCTGCAATTTCGCTTGTTCGGCAACCAGGGCATCGAAGTCTGCATCCGGTTCGGCAAATTTGGCGTTGACCTCGTCGTAGCGGGCGAGCAGATCCACGATGGGAGCAACAGATTCTTTGACGACTTCGATGACTGTCTTCGACTCGTCGAGCTTGGGCTCCTGCTCGAGCAGTCCTACACTGTAGCCTTTGCTCATGGAGATCTCGCCGATGTAATCCGGATCGACGCCAGCCATAATACGCAGTAGTGTGGACTTGCCCGCGCCATTGAGGCCAAGTACACCGATCTTGGCGCCATAATAAAAGCCAAGCGAGATATCGCGCAGGATTTGTTTATTCGGTGGGACAATTTTGCCCACGCGGTTCATGGAATAGATTACGAGGGATTCAGATGACATAGTAATTGATCAATTAGAAATTGGTAGCGTGATTCTACCTTATGTTTAACTATGGTATTCTATTTCTTATGCTGGCTTTACTAAGTTCATCAAGAGCATTGGAGGCAAAATCATGCAATCAGAAACGATCACCCAACGCGCTGACCTGATCATTCGAAGACACATCTTGGAGCCAGGCGAAGCGTTGCCCTGGCACACAGACCTTTGTCACCGGTTTACGGTCGTCGTGCGCGGCGAGAGGATCAAGATCGAATATCTGGACTCGGATCAAGTCGAGACCTTTGCCGTGCATCCGGGCTTGGCAGATTGGGACGCGCCTCAGCCAAAGGTTCATCGCGGCATCAATGCCGGCTCAGTTCCTTTTGAAGAAGTGATCGTCTTTTTTATCGATCAACCGGGCATGGAGCCACAGCCGAATGCGGGAGAGTCCAAATGATTACCATCGACCAACTTAACGCCCGTGGGGAGGGCTACCTGCCCGGTATGATCGGTATTGAGTTCCTCGCCATCGAGTCGGGGAGGTTAACCAGCCGTCTCAGCGTGCGCCCAGAATTGCTTGCTCCGAACGGGTATCTGCACGCGGCGGCCGTCATCGCCCTGGCCGATACAGCCTGCGGTTATGGAACGTTTACCGACCTGCCCGATGGCGCGCAGAACTTTACAACCATCGAGCTCAAGAGCAACTTTTTGGGGACCGCCCGTCAGGGAGTCATTGCCTGCGTTGCCACACGCGTCCATAGCGGGCGGACGACACAGATTTGGGATGCCCAGGTAACCGATGAAGCCAGTGGGAAAACGATCGCCTTGTTCCGCTGTACGCAGCTGATTCTTTACCCACGACCGTGACCTTATAGAACAGTAAACCTGAATGATCCGAAGGCTCAATTTGGGAACAGATTGGGGTCGAACGGTGTACTCCCCTCAGGAGACTCCTCGATATGACCGCTCCGCATGAAGCGTCCGATAGTCATTCATTTAGCTACCGGCGTGTTGCCTGGCAGAGCGCCCTGGCAACCGGCGCTTGTCTCGGGCTACCGATCGTGCTGATGTTCTGGATGGTCGTTGTGGCAAGTGTCATGCCTTCCCCATCCATGAATAATGTTCTCGGTTTTTTGCAGAATACCTGGTACCCGTTTGCCAACGAGAACCAGCCATCCACACCAGTGCATGACTTTCTGATGCTGCTTCAACTTTATGTGACTCCGGGGAGCATTGCCCTATCGCTGGGTATTCTCGGCTGGTCCTGGTTGTTTAGCAGGATCACTGGCTATCGTCCATGGTGGCACATCCTGGCAGCCAGCATGGTGGGAGTTTTCCTTGGAAAAGCGCCCATTGACTGGCTGGATGGGTGGATTCAGGCTCCGCATCCGTACGGCTGGCCGGTACATGTACGCTTCACAGTCTTTCTCAGCTTGAGTGTGTTATCCGTTGCCATCGCGACCGGACTTGCCCTCGGCTTGGTCTTGCGCAGTGGGAAAGCGAGCCTGATCTTCGCCTCAGTCAGTGGTGCGGCCTCTGTCTTCGCTGTGATACTTGTCGATCGAATTTTGTGGTTTCTCCACGTCCGAGTTGGGCATGGAAATCTTGCCATGCCCAAGCTTACCTCTGTGGGGACCATGGCTGCTGCCATCGCTGGCGGAACCGTTCTTGGCGTCCTGTTTACCTATTACTACCGAAATCAAAGAACAGATCACATCCATACGGCTCAACATAGTGTGGCAGAACGCCTCGAATCTAAGTTGTCCAGTTAACGGGTGAAGCTAATTCCTGCCAAACCTTTCCATAAAAGAAATACTCCGAGATCAAACCTCGGAGTTTTGTTTCATCACCGCTCTTTGTTGCTGCAACAAAAGCAGAACGGCAGCAAGAATTCCAAATGCGACGGCGATCTTCAACAATGCCGGGCTGGCAGATGTGTCATACACGGCTACATCCGCCAATCCAACGGCGATTAAATAACCAGTTAAAAGAACATAGACAACATTCTTCCACGTCTCCCTGTGAAAGGCAAAGTAAACCGCGGCTGCCCACGCAAGGATGCCACCGAGCACAAAGTAGTACAGCGGGTACTCGCCGTTGAGTCCAAGCAGGGCGGTGTTAGCTCCATCAATTAACAAAAATAATACCAGCGTGATCCAGCCAAAATTTCTAGGCGTTCTGCTCTGCCAGAATGATATGCCGGCGACAATAGCGACGATTCCATAGGGCACCCACAAATATTTGGCAAGGTCATATCCCTGCCAGACGTAGACAATGCTCGCCAGGTTGCTGGCGAGCAGGGAGATGGATAACAACAGCAAAAATAGATTTCGAGCCTTACCGGTTTGGGGGAAGATAGACACAGCCGTCCCTGCCGGCCCGGATCGTAGCAGAACAATCCCGGTGACAAAATTGATGACACTCCAAAAGATCAATAGCTTTCGCACATCCTCATAGCCCCAACCGATATTATTATAGAGCGAGATATGTAAGCCTGCAAATCCCAGACCGATCGCTGCATTTACGGGCACCCACCAGAATTCCAGGATGTTTCGAAACAAGTACCATTGTGCCAGTGCTGTGACGGCGGTTGCAGAGCCGAAGAGCAAAGCGAGGTTGGGCAGGGATTGGTCTATGGTTGTGTGGTAATAGAAAATAGGTATGCCTAATACAATCCCGAGCACTGCCGTTCCGATCCACTGGAGCCAGAAGCGGCTGTCGAATGCATCTTCTGCAGCCGCTGGCGCGCTGGCAGAACTCATCGTTTGGGTTCTCGCGGGAAGTATTTGTTTCTCCGGGATGGAAGGAGCTTCCATGACCGGTGTATCTTCTTTGACAACTTCCGCTTGTAAGTGCGGGGTCTCCTGCCGGGGTTCACGAGACTGCTCGAATTCGGCGAGCAGTTTCTCGGCGAGGGAGGAGATCCGGCGGCTGTCATCCTCCTTCATGCGCCTCAGCGCTGCAACCGCCAACGCGACCATATCGGCGTCCCGGCTTCGCAGATATTTTCCCAGCTCATTGACCGCGCTTTCCCGGATGCCCACAAAAGAGCTTTCGGATGCCTGCACCAGCTCGTAAGGGAGCTCGGAAACTTTCTTTTGCAGGAATGGATTGCGGGCGATGACCAGATCGCCCTGCTGGTTGTAGGACCACTTGTGGGGCACCTGCATGGGCGTCTCCGAGATGACCCGGCCGTAGGTGTAGTCGTACCACTCGTCGAGCGAGATCTGCCCGTCGTTGTTGATGTCCGCCTGCCCGGTGCGCAGACCGTCCAGCAGGAAATGGGTGAACAGGGAGAATTCGGTCTGCTTGAGGACCTGATCGCCCTCCAGCGCATACTGCGTCGAGTCCGAGGCGGTCAGGACGACGCGTCCGAAGCCGCTGCCCTCGAAGGTCGCTTCGGTAACCGCCTTTTGCTCTCCTTTGACACCGCGCGCGAACGCCCCGCTGTGACAGCAGTCCAGGATCAGGATCTGACGCTTCGAGCGGCAGCTGTCCATTTCGTCGGTGAGGAAGGAAGATGGCAGGGAAGTCGCCTTGAGCAGGTTGACCTGCGTATCCTTGAGCGCCAGGTACAGCCGCCCGCGGTCATCCAGGATGCCGTGCCCCGAGAAGTACAGCATCACCAGGTCATCGGGTTTTTTGTCGGTCAGGAACTCGCTGATGGCGCGGCGGACGCGGGTCTCGTTCTGGTTGATCAACGGCGTGACCGCGTCGAAGGCGCCGATCGTTTTGTCGTCGAGCACTTTTGCCAGCGCCTGGGAATCAGCCGCCGGCGTCTTGAGCTGTGCCAGCTTGGGATCGTCGTATTTGTTGTTCCCGATAATCAGCGCGTACTTCATGTTCTACTTTACGGATTTATTCAGGGCTTTGATCAGTGCGTCGAGGTCTTTGGCGGAGGTCCGGGTGGGATCGTACTCGATCTCGGCTGTGCGCTTGCCCACCCGCACACGGACCTTGACCGGCGTGGACGGCTTGCGCTCCACCCACGATTTCAACAGTTCGAACAGCGGACCCACCACCGATGGCGCCAGGGTGACCGCCAGCTGACCGATCGCCGCCATGTCGAACGCCTTAGTCCCCACGGGCGCACTGCGCTCGGAGATCTGCGCCACATCCTCGACGTTGAGATCATTCAGCTCTCTCGCCAGCTCGCGCGTCAAGTCATCCACTTCAGCGGGGTCACCGCCATCTACTGATAATTCCAGGAACAATGTAGATGTATTTTCAGACATACTCTCTCCGGTTTCCTACATATTACGCAGAGTGCGGCAGGATGTCAATTGGCAGTTTTTGAAAAGGGAGGCAACCAAATGGAAAAGATTGCGTTGGTTTCATATAGGTAATTACTAACACATGCTCACTTGTAATGATGCGAGACAGCAAAAACGTTACAATACTAATTATGGATATTGACCTACAAGTTCGCATTGCAGCATTCAACTGGCTTTCTGGGCAGGTCAATTCGTATGCGGATGTATTGCCAAGAAAGTTGCTTGAACAAGGCTTTGAGTTTCAAGGTCAGCGAATTCCGCTTGTTGCTCCGCAGGGAATTTTCAAACCACAAATCCTTGATTTGCCTCTTTCTATTACAACTGCACCAAAAGGTCCTTACGATGATTATTTTGGGAAAGATAATTTTCTAATCTATCGTTATCGCGGTACCAACCCAAATCACCGTGATAACGTAGGGCTGAGAAGGATTTTTGAACTAAAACGCCCGCTTGTTTATTTGCATGGTATTGAACCCGGAAAATATCTTGCCACTTGGCCCGTTTATATCATTGGTGACGATCAAAGCAGCCTTACTTTCAAGGTCGCTGTGGATGATACTCTTCCTGCTTTTGAGTACACCGAATCGAGCGTTGCTCGTCAAGTAGCAGAAGTATCCGATGCGCGCCATGCGTATTTGACTGCTACTGTGAAGGTCAGATTATTCCAGCGTGCTTTTCGAGAAAAGGTTCTGGATGCTTATAGGTCGCAATGCTCTTTCTGTCGTTTGAAGCATCGGGAATTACTGGATGCTGCCCATATCATTCCCGATAATATGCCAGAGGGAAGTTCAACGATTGAGAATGGTTTGTCTCTTTGTAAATTACATCATGCCGCTTACGATACTTTTATGATCGGCGTGACGCCGGATTATGTTATTCATGTCCGCGAGGATATTTTAGAAGAGGAAGATGGTCCGGTTTTGCAACATGGGTTGAAGGGACTACACAATTCGAGAATCATTTTGCCGAGTTCCAAGAGTCAGTATCCCAACAGGGAGGCATTGGCATGGAGATATGGTCGCTTTGTTGGGCGGTGAATCCGCGGGTTGTGTCCTTTATCCTATTAAATTGAAAGAGCCGGGACGCCAATCCCGGCTCTTTCAATCGTTCAGGAGGAGAAGAGAAATCACCTTACAAATGCAACTGTATCATGGGCATGCAAAATATGCTGGACGGCAGCCCTGCGTCACGCAGACGATTGCACGACGTTTTTTATGAGCCTTTTTTAAGGCGCACACTCCAGGTTCAATCGAGATCCTGCTGAGCTAGACGAGTCATGTTCGGAGCCGGGATGCGTTGGCTTGGCAATATAGTCATTTTGTAAGAAGCATATCTTAACCGTATCTACAATCCGTTATACATCCGGCCAGGCAGGCACAAACCTGGCCCGACGTGAGTTCAGACACTCGGTTTTGTAAGGGTGGGATAACATCAGGTAAGATTAGCCTGTACGAATCGTTTAAGCATATCTCTAAGAGATGCCATGAAATCAAAAGAAGACATCGTCAACAACTGGTTGCCGCGTTACACCGATACCGCTCTCAAGGATTTTGGCAAATATATTTTGCTGGTCAATTTTGAAGAGTACCTGCTCATGTTCTCAGCCTGGTACAACGTCCCCATACGCGGGATTAATAAACCTATGCCCAACGTTACCGCCGAGGGCATCACATTGATCAACTTCGGGATGGGGAGTCCGAATGCCGCCACGGTCATGGACCTGCTGGGCGCGGTCAAACCGCAGGCTTGCCTGCTGCTCGGCAAATGCGGCGGCCTCAAGAGAAAGAACAGTCTCGGCGACCTGATCCTGCCGATCGCGGCGATCCGCGGCGAAGGGACCTCCAACGATTATTTCCCACCGGAAGTCCCGGCTCTGCCTGCCTTTAGTCTGCAGAAAGCCGTCTCCACCACCATCCGTAAGCACGAACGCGATTACTGGACAGGCACTGTGTACACGACCAACCGCCGCGTTTGGGAACACGACGAGAAGTTCAAGTCCTATTTGCGCCTCATCCGTGCCATGGCGATCGACATGGAAACGGCGACTTTGTTTATCACGGGCTTTTATAACCATATCCCCACCGGTGCACTCTTGCTGGTCTCCGACCAGCCGATGATCCGCAGCGGAATCAAGACTGCCAGGAGTGATATAAGGGTGACGCAGAAATATTTGGAAATGCACCTGCGCATTGGCATCGACTCGCTCAAGGAGTTGATCAATAACGGGGAGACGGTCAAGCATCTGCGATTCTAAGATTTATATTCTTCGCTGTAATCATAGACTCTCTTCGTGCAGCATGGGTTGAACGGATTCCTTCGCCAAGTCATGTTGATGTCACCGAAGGCGTCATTATCCCAATAGCGAGGCCTTGGAGTGGCGTAATAGTTTCTTTACGAGGGCGGGATTAGAGTTCTCTTTTATCCTTGCCTCTGTGTACACTTGTACATATAATTGGTTTCGATGAACTACGAATGGGATCCCAACAAAGCCAAGTCGAACTATAAAAAACACGGTGTTAAGTTTGCCGATGCTGTTGGTGTGTTCGAGGATGAAAGCGCCATTACCATTCAAGATGAACATGAGCGTGAAGACCGATTTATCACAGTTGGCATGGATTTCCTGAACCGAATATTGGTTGTGGTGTACACATTTCGTAGCGTTGTCATTCGAATTATCTCTGCAAGAAAAGCCACAGCCCGTGAGAGAAAGATGTATGAGGAGCAAAATGAAGAAGGAATATAATTTTAGTAAAGGTAAGCGCGGGGCGGTTGCCTCCGCGCCAAAGGGAAAGACTCGCATCACCATTCGCATTGATGATGATATTCTGGATTGGTTTCGCGGCGAAGTAGAGGCGGCAGGTGGTGGAAATTATCAGACTTTAATCAACCAGGCGCTGCGCGAATATTTGAATCAACAGCAACAACCGTTGGAGGAATTGCTGCGGCGAGTTGTGCGCGAGGAACTGAAAAGCGCGGCACAGTAAATGGAAGTCGAGAAATCCGAAGTCTAGCAACTTCGGATTTTTTATTGGGGTCTGTTGACCACTCCCTACCTGCAATTCCTTCGACAAATCCATCCTAATCTTGCCGAGTTTGAAGAGCCGCTGTCCTAGCAGAAGGCGTTGGCGCGGCGGCATATGGCTATTTGCGAGGGCAGGATAATCGGATTTCAGAGCGAGGGTCGTTGCCTCTTCCAATGTCAAGCAACATATCGATTTGTTTTAGCGAATTCACATCTATCCCCACAAGTTCAAGTACGTTATGATGTGTAGACAAAGATTCGTATGCAGATCCAGTTTGAATTTGATGTGCGGACCGTGGCTCTGTTTGTCGGCATGACCTTTTTTGTCCAGGCTGGCGCGATTGGCGCGCAGGCATTCCTGATCAGGGAGCTAAAACAATATCGAGGCGTGGGCGCAGCATTATTGGCAAATCTGTCTGTGGCAGTTTGCTTACTGCTGCGCCTCTTTGCAGATCAGCTGCCTAGTTTCTTAATCCTGATTGTGTCCAATATCCTGCTCCTGATGGGACCCGCCCTTTTTTATATTGCCCTCAGTCAATTCACGGGATTTAACTACAGCAAGGCGTACCTTGTCGGGGTCATTGCGACCGTTCTGTTTTTTCTGTTGTACTTTAGCTATGGACAGGATGACATGGGAAATCGGATTATCATCCTTTCCCTAGGATCGATCGCCATCGTCTCCATTCTAATTTATCAGCTCTGGCGAATACAGAATACCTCTCTGCGGTTCAGTGCGAACCTGATGCTGGTATCGTTTCTATTCCATGGAATGGTTCTGATTGTCAGAACGATCAGCATGATTCTACATCCGCTGCGGGACACGTCCAGCCTGAGTCCCGTGCAATCTGCCACCTATCTTCTCTCGTTCGCACTCAGTTTCTTTTGGTCAATGGGCTTCATTCTGATGGTGAGTCAGCGCCTGCGCAACGACCTGATGGAAGTAGCCACCGTGGATGTACTGACCCGGATTCCAAACCGGCGGGCGACACAAGGTTTCCTCGAGAAGGAGCTTTCACGAGCGCAGAGGAATGAGAGCGAATTTTCGGTATTGTTGATCGATATCGATAATTTCAAGCAGGTGAATGACCGTTGGGGTCATTCCTTCGGTGACCATGTTCTGGTAGCAACAGCCGACATCCTGCAATCCATGATCCGCAAACAGGATTGGGTCGGTCGCTGGGGCGGTGAGGAGTTTCTGATGATCGTAACGGGGGATTGCGAGGCAGAGGCACTGGCAGAGAGAGTGCGACGTGAGATTGCCAATGCCAAATATAGTCATGGATCCACCTCGTTTGGCATCACGATCAGTATTGGAGTCGCTTGTGCGAGACAGTCCGATCGAATCGACCAGATCCTGAAGAATGCCGATAGCGCTCTTTACAGTGCGAAGCGAACCAAAAACGCTGTCCAGGTGGCAAATTAGGAAAGACTGGCTCTGCGCTTTTATTGGGATGCAGTGCGCAAAGTGACTATCTAGGCAGTTGACCTCGTCCCTGAAATTTGCTACTATACAATTACGTTGATATTAAGAAACATTGCAGGTCTGCGGGGAAACCAGAATCTGTTTGCTTGGAAGAAAGATGTGTTCCGGAAAGGAGGCACCCCGCACCTGAATCGAACCTTCTTGCTTTCGTATCCTATCCGTTCAAATCAATTTGTACGTCAAGGAGAATGAAATGTCCAAGCAGTTCCTTCGAGTCGTTCTGACCGGTTTTCTTGCCCTGCTTCTTGCATTTGGAGGAAGTACCATGGTTTCGGCGGCACGTCCAACGCCCACGCCTCCGCCCGGTAACCCGACGCCGATCCAGATCTTCGGCGCCTGGCATTGCGGCAATCATTATTGTGACTGGAGCCTCGTCCGCGATATGACCGAGTTCGATACCGCCAATCACTGGCTGATCGACCGCGGCAATGGTCAGCCCTCGGTCAACCTGGTCGTCCTGAGCTTTGTCAACCCGCTCAAGATGCTCAACCGCAGCGACACCGGACTCAACGGGATGATTCCGGCCGGGATGACGCAGTCCGTGGTGGATTACTTCAAGAGTCACAATATCCGCGTCATGCTCTCGATCGGCGGCATCACCTACACCGACGATTGGGACGCGGCGCTGACGCAGAATGCCACGCAGCTGGGATTGAACGCCGCGGCGATCGCCAAGGCGATGGGTGTGGGTATTGAGATCGATTACGAGAACAGCAGTGCTCCGAACGTCCCCGCCCTCCAGCAATTTATCAACGCTTATCGTTCGCAACTTCCTTATGATGCCACCGGAACCAATCATGCCGCCCGCTTGACCATCGACGTTGCTGCGGGCGACCGCTGGTTGATCGAGCTCAACCGCTATGCCACCCAAAACTGGCTGACGACGTCGAATCCCGTTTTGGATTATGCCAATGCCATGGTCGGCGGCACCTCGTCCGGCACGCCCGCCGATTGGCAGGAGCACATCGATGGTAAGCCAAGTTTTTCACCGCCTGTCCCGCCGTTGGCGCCGGCAAAGTTCACCGGCGGCTTGTACCTGAAGGGCAATATCGCCAACTGTAACAACTTTGCTTCCTCCGAACAAAAAGCGGATGCAAACTTCGTGCAGACCGTCCTGCCCAACGGCGCAGGGACAACACCCGGCATGCTCGGCTTTATGTTCTGGGCGGCGGAATATCCCTCCTCGCGCAAGGCTTATGTAGGGACGGTCCCGCCGAATACCTGTGAATTGGGTATGGGCACCGCCGCCACCACCTTCAATATCCCGATCCCCCTACCGTCTTTACGACAGCAGTAAGAGCTGTAATCTGATTGACAAAGCAAAACTCCGGGACGTTGGTCTCGGAGTTTTGCTTTGTTATGCTCGCTTCAAACTATCAAGTTATTTGTTATGGGCTGGTACGTCCCGGTCCGAGCAGCGGGCAGAGGAAGTAATGATCGGTGGCATCCATACTGCCGTTGGCATTTGTATCCACCCACCAGCGTCCGCCGAGATAACCGGGATCGCCGGGACCGAATTCGGTTGTCCCATTGACGAGCTGTTGGAATCGACCTGCAAAAGGCAGTGGATCTACTACGGTGTACGTATCATAGTACAAACCCTGACTGGTAACGTAGATCACACCGGCCGTTCCACGTGCCGCCGAAACCGGGAGAGCTGCCAATAGCGCGATGAATACTACAACGAAAAGCATACTGATTTTTCGTTTCATTTTTTCTCCTATTCGTATGTCGATTTGACGAACGGGAAACCAAGCTGTAGTTTTTATTTCAAAGGGGTAACACCAATTCGCTATCGCAGAAAGCGATATTCTAACTATAGAGAGCCAAAGTTAAAGGACGCTGTAAAAAGTATTACCAAAGTATTACGCAATCGTTAACCAGGGAATCAAGCTGCGATAGCCTATCCGGTCGCTGCAGCGCGTGTAATAACACCATCTGGCGCAAACATATGGAGTGTTTTTATACTAATGCTCTTCAGGTCCTGATTTTGCGAGCAGGCTGGCGATGGTTTTCAATTCCAGCCACCATTGTTCGCGCGGGCGTTGGAATTCGCTATCGATCATACGGTCGAAATCGCGCAGGTCATGGAATTTGATCTGTCCATTCTGCATGCCGATGAACGCGCTGGCAGCACTATGCTGCTCACATTGCTGGATCAAGTGCTCGAGGCACAGCCGCGCCAAACGTGATGCCTGGATGCGGTCGAATGGCGAGGGATCGCCGCCTTGCTGCAAGTGGCCAAGGATAGCAGGGCGAACGTCAAAAACGCCCTTTCCTTCCTCGGCGAAGAGGGAACAGATGAACTGCGTGTTGTAGACCTCATTAGCAGATTCGTTGCGAATGACCAGCCCCAGCCGCTTGCCTGTTTGGAATCCGTGCAGCATCTTCTCTACATCGGCTTGCAGGTCGCGCAGCTTGATGCCCTCCTCATGCAAATAGACCCGCTCGGCGCCGGTTGCCATACCGCCCATCAGGGCAAGATAGCCGCAATAATGTCCCATCACTTCGACGACAAAACAGCGCCGCGTCGCCACCGCAGATTGTTTGATCTTATCCACCGCGTCCACGATGCTGTTGAGAGCGGTATCCGCCCCGATGCTGAACTCCGAGCCAGGCAGGTTGTTGTTGATCGAAGCCGGCAGGCAGATCATGGGAATATTGAAGCTCGGGAAGTTTGGGCGATTGCTAAGCATGTTGTACGCCGATTCATACGCGGTCCAGCCGCCGATCATCAGCAGTGCGTCGATGTGGTGGTCTTCGATCACGCGGGCGATCGAGTACAGGTCGCGTCCTTTCGGGATCAACCGCGTCGTCCCGAGCATTGAGCCACCACGCGACGCCCAGCCGCTCACACTCATCCAATCCATTGCTTCTACTTCGCCCTCGATCAATCCCTCGAATCCGTTATGGACACCGAGCATGGCATGACCCATGTCCAGCCCGAGACGGATCGCGGCGCGCCCGGCCGTGTTCATGCCCGGAGAGGGCGCGCCCGCATTCAGCACCGCGATCCGGAAGCGTTTCTTGGTGGGATCCACGGGGTGCGGCAAAGCACGTACCATTGTCTTGAACGTCTGAAAGGCATCCTTAAACGAAGAGCTGCGCAAGGATATGGCGCGTTCGTAATCGCCTGCATGCACGGCTTCGGCTACAGATAATGTTTTTCTCACGGTTTCCATTAAGGGCGCGCTTGTGATGCGGTTATTGCGAATGACGATCACCACCGGTTCATCCTCAGGCTTTGCATTGAGGATTCGATTCACTGCCTCATAACCCATCAATGTGGCGAGCGTGCGGTCGAACGCGCTCGGACGTCCACCGCGCTGGACATGGCCCAACATCGTGACGCGGACCTCTTCCCTCAGTCGTTCTTCGAGAGCGCGCTGGACATCACTGCTGCCAATGTAATTACCGTTCCGGTCTCGGGCGCCTTCCGCGAGGATCACAATACTGTCGCGGCGGCCCGCCTTGCGTCCGGCGCGGAGCCGCTCGGCAAGGACGTCCTGCCAGTTCTCCACATCCGGCGGCGCCTCTGGGATGAGCACCCAATCTGCTCCGCATGCCAGCGCTCCCATCAGCGCCAGATATCCGCAGTTTCGGCCCATCACTTTCACCACAAAGGTGCGCTGATGACTTGCCGCTGTGCTGGTGATTGCATCCACAGCCTCCGTGATGCGGTGGAGTGCTGAGTCGGTACCGATCGTCATGTCGGTGCCGGAGAAGTCATTGTCAATCGAACCGACCAATCCCACAATGGATAGATTCGGATATGCCTGTGCGAATTCGGCGCTGATCTCACCTGCTTCCACCAGCTCAGATATTAACGAGGGCCATTCCTGCCGGAAAATGTTTGCGCCGGTCAGTGAGCCATCGCCACCGATCACGATCAACCCATCAATGCCAGCCTGGATTAAATTTTTAGTAGCCGTGCGGCGTCCTTCGCGCGTGCGGAAGGCGTCACAACGCGCCGAGCCGATCATCGTCCCACCCAATTGCAGTATGCCGCCTACCGCATCCCAATTCATCTTGCGAATATATTCACCGTCATCCACAAGCCCCTGATAACCCTCGTAGATGGCATAGACTTCTACGCCTCGATCCAATGCCGTACGGACTATGGCTCGCACGGCGGCATTCATGCCTTGCGCATCACCACCACTGGTAAGTATTCCAATTCGTTTTGTCATGTTGTTCCTACAAAGGAATTTCTCTCGCGCAAGATTCTACTTCAATTCAAATCATTCTTAAATGCAAAACGTGACAGTTAAGTGTCACGTTTTCAAAACGTCGATCCGGTTTGCATGCCGGGGATCGCCGTTTACGAATCGACTTCACCAATCTGGTCGCCGTTCAGGAAGACGGTGTAATGTCCCTTGGGAAGGCTGCCTAGGTTCAAATTGGCTTGTAACGGTGTGGCGAGTGCCATCAATGCACAGGGTTTATCTTTTTCCGCCACACCATAGGCTTTCAAGTTGATCTGGTTCTGCTGGTCGGGTCCAGTGACCTCCACCCGCAGTTGGTAACAGGGAGTCGGCGGGAAGTAGGAAAAGTTCACCAGCAGCTGCGGTGGCTGAGATTCGCCGAGGAACACCGACGAAGAGTCGATATTGAGATCGCCGGCCATCAATTCGCTATCGCCGGGCTGCTGTGCGTACGGGTTATCGAATTGAAGCGCCGGGACCGACGTCGCTTTGGGAGCGCAGGCGGCTAATAGCTGGAAGACGAGTACTAACAAAAGGATACGGTTATAGTTTTTCATTCTCTTTCTCAATA
>DATHUN010000034.1:0-4473 GCA_035462205.1 Anaerolineales bacterium | reverse complement strand
CACAGCCTGGACATGGCATGCAACAATTTTATGAAGCACAGCGGCTCAGACGGCTCGTGGACCGGCGATCGGTTAACCAAAGCTGGTTATTCCAACCCCTATTATCTGGAGCTTCTAGCCATTGGGCTTCCCCAGGACGCGATGAATCAATGGCGTACCGACAAAGACAAAAGTTTGTGGGACTCGGTCATCAACTCACGTGTCACCGAGATCGGTGTGGGCTATGTATTCTCGAAGTTCAGCGCCTATGGCGGCTATTGGACAGTGGTGATGGGAGGACCATAATCTTGTAATGTCATTCTGAGGAAGCGTAGCGACCGACACCACTCCGGCTGGTCGGCGCCGGGGAGAATCTCATAGTTTAAGCTAGAGATCCTTCGCTCAGGATAACACTTTTTTGAATATGGAGTCTTTGAATGAATGCAATGCAAGGAAAACGCGTCATTGTCACCGGACCCACGTCTGGTGTTGGAAGAGAGATTGCCATTCAATTGGCAGAACTCGGTGCAGAAGTCGTTTTAGCAGCCCGAAATATCCAAAAAGCGAATGATGTTGCTGTCGAGATCGCCCGTCGTACAGCGTCAAATAACGCCGTGGTGATGGAGATTGATACGTCCAGCCTGGACTCAATTCGCAAATTTGCACGGGAATTCCGCAATAAATATGATCGTCTCGATGTGCTGCTCAATAATGCTGCTGTGAGCCGCGGTGCGTTGCCGAGGGTTAATAGTGTAAATGGCATTGAATTGACCTTTGCAACCAATGTGCTCGGTTATTTTCTTCTCACGCAAGAATTGCTGGATCTATTGAAACAAAGTGCACCGTCTCGAATCATCAATGTCGCTTCCTCCTTTGCCAGCGACCTCGATTTGGATGACCTGCAATTCGAGCGTCGTGCTTTTGAAAGCTTTCGGGCTTACGCCCAATCCAAAGCCTGCGATCGCATACTGACTTGGGCGTTCGCACGGCGCTTGGAAGGGACAGGCGTCACTGTTAATGCCATGACACCCGGCTTGATTACTGAGACAGAGCTCTACCGCAACGCTCAACCGGAATTGATGCAGCGCCTAACACAACGCGCAGGTGGACGAACGAGCGCGCAGGGTGCGGATACGGCCGTCTGGTTGGCAAGCAACTCTGAACTACAGGACGGCAGCGGCAATTTTTTCGAGGACCGTCAAGAATTGGAATGTGAATTTCGAAATGAGAAGAATGAAGAAAAGCTTTGGAAGATCTGTGAGGAGTTGGCGAATCATTAATAGAATTCAACCAGGAAGGCTGAAAATGTGCATTCCCTGATATGCCATTAATACTCCGAATGGAGATATATAAAGCCCCTGAAATTTTCAGGGGCTTTTACTTATTTCTTTTCAAAACTCAATCCACTAATTTGTAATCTTTGAATTGTGCGCGCAAGACCTTCTTATCGAACTTACCAACGCTGGTTTTCGGGACGGCTTCGATGAAAACCACATCGTCCGGCAGATACATGCCGCTAAAGCGCTGCTTAAGATGAGCGTAGATTTCTTCCTTCGTAATATCATCTTTGCATTCCGGTTTCGGAACGACGCACGCCAGCGGACGTTCCTGCCACTTGGGATGCGGCACAGCGATCACGGCCGCCTCCATCACCTTTGGATGGGACATGATCATATTTTCTATATCCTGGCTTGAGATCCATTCGCCGCCGCTCTTCACCAAATCCTTGCTGCGGTCGACAATTTGTATAAAGCCTTCCGGATCAATTGTCACTACGTCACCGGTGCGGAACCATCCATCCTGGAAGGAATCGGCGCTGCGATCGTCGTTATAGTAGCCGCTGATGATCCAGGGTCCTTTCACCTGCAATTCGCCAAAAGCTTTGCCATCCCACGCGATTTCTTTGCCCTCTTCATCCACCGCACGGATATCGACACCCGGCACGGCTACACCTTGTTTGGCGCGAATGGCAAAGCGCTGCGCTTCCGACAGGTCCTCCTGATAGCTCTTGAGACGGCTGACAGTACCAAGCGGACTCATCTCGGTCATGCCCCAGGCGTGGATTACATTCAGCCCGTGCTTTTTCTCGAACGCTTCGATCATCGATTGCGGAGCTGCTGCGCCTCCGACGATCATGCCGCGCAGACTGCTCAAGTCATAGCGTTCATTTTCCAAGAGGTGCAAGAGTCCCAGCCAGAGGGTCGGTACGCCTGCGGTCAGTGTGACTTTTTCCGCTTGGATCAAGGAAGCCAGGTCGCGCGGCTGTAGATGTGGACCCGGGAAAACGAGTTTCGCGCCAAGCATAACACCGGCGAACGGTGTGCCCCATGCCAACACATGGAACATGGGCACCACCGGCATAAAAGTATCGCGCTCGGAAAGTCCAAAGGAATCGGTCATGCTCAAACCGAGGCTATGAAGATAAATGGATCGATGAGAATAGACCACGCCCTTGGGATTGCCGGTCGTCCCGGAGGTATAGCACATCGCTGCCGCCTCGTTTTCATTGAGGTTCGGCCAGGCATAGTCTGGACTTGCATTTCTGAGCAGTTCCTCGTAGGCATGAACAGGGTTCAAAGTTGTGCCCTCCGGGACGCCGTCAGCCATCACGATGAAATGCTTCACGTTCTTTAGATAGGGTGCAAGTTTTTCCACGGCGGGTAACAGACTAGGATCGACAAACAGCACCTGGTCGTCGGCATGATTGGCGATGAAGGCGATCTGTTCGCCCGGTAGACGCAAATTGATCGGATGCAATACGGCGCCCATGCAAGGCACGGCAAAATAAATTTCGAGATGGCGGGCATTATTCCAGGCGAAGGTCGCGAGGCGGTCACCGCGCCGGACACCCAACTTATCGAGGGCGTTTGCCAGACGGTTTACGCGCTCTGCCATTTGGGCGTACGTAAACCGCTCGAGGCCGGGTCCGGCTTTGGTGACAATTTCTTTCTTCGGAAAGAGGCGCCGGGCACGCTCCAACAACGGCGTCAGTGTCAGTTGATAATCCATCATCTGTCCCTGCATTTGAGCCTCCTGTTGAAATACACCATCTCGGATTCATAAACGGACAGGCATCCATATCTGCCTCGGTCCATTTAGTACTTAATCTTTATATTACAGTTTTTTGATTCAATTTGCAACAATTGAAAAAGCAATGTGATTTCGCCACCAGTTTCACGCTATCTGCCCCAGCGCGGCTGCCAATCGGAGCCGGGATTGTTCGTCAAACGCGTCAGGCCCGATCCATCGGGGTGGACGATGTAGATCTCGTTGTTGCCATCCCGGAACGAGGTGAAAGCGATCCAGTTACCATCGGGTGACCAGCTGGGACCAAGATTATCGCCTCCGTCCGTAATGCGCGTAACGCCTTTGGTATTGATATCCACGATAAAGATATTATGGTCCCCTTCGGGCCCGCGGTAGAAGGCAAGCTTCGTGCCATCCGGGGACCACGTGCTGCGCCCACCCATGTTATTCAGGTCGGTGATCTGCGTGATCTCCGTTCCGTCCTTGTCCATGATGTATAGTTGGCGCTCTCCAGACCGCGCCGAAGCGAAGGCGATCAGCGAACCATCCGGTGACCAGGTTGGATCAATGTCATCACGGTTGGTGATGGCATGCGGATTCTTTCCATCGGCGCGCATGATCCAGATCCCATTGCCATTGTTGGTAAAGACAATTCTTGAGCCGCTCGGAGAGAGTTCAGGCGCATAGAGCGTGCCAATGCCGCGGGTCAATTGCTCTAAATTCTTGCCATTCGGATTCATGGAATAAATATCGAACGTACCCCCTTTACGCGAGACAAAATAGATCGTTCCCCCATCGGGGGAAAGGGAGGCATAGAAGGTTGTCGCGTCAAAGTGAGTGAGCTGTTTTCGACCACTGCCATCCGCGTTCATCAGGCAGATTTGGTCGATTTGATCCACGAAACAGGTAAAGACGATCTTGCCAGTGGGAGGTGTGTTGCCGAAATTTCCTGCGTCGGGCGGAAAAACAGGCAGCGTCCCTGGTGGAGCTACAGTCAGTGTAGGAAAGGGAGAAGGTGTAACCAGAGATAATGTCGGTGTAGCGGCGTCCGGCCCGGCCGTGGATGGAGGGGTCAGGCCAATGGGAGTATCTGTCGGACGGGGCTGCGGTGGATGCCGGAAGGTGTATACGAATCCAATCCCCAGCAGGCAAAGCGCGAGAATGCCGCAACCCAGCCCGGCAAACATAAACCGATCGAACGTGGCATAAAACTTTTTGGAAGATTGAGGGTCCATGATCGTAATTGTACAATCTAGGACGATAAATGCAAAATATTTGTTACTGTGTTGGGGGCTCGAGCCACGCTTCAGGAATATAGAACACTTCCTCTTTTTTGTCACACTGGACATAGCATAGGTCTGCAATGGCTTCTCATCCGTGAACGACCACCTGTTGATTAGTCTCCAACCCGGATGGGTTGCAGAAGGGCTTCAGAACGCAAGTGGAACAAATTGAGATATAAAAAAC
>DATHUN010000033.1:0-13878 GCA_035462205.1 Anaerolineales bacterium | reverse complement strand
AACATGCAACACAAGGCTTTTCTTCGAAAGCCAAGAAAATAATTGGAAGTCTGTCCGACTTCCAATGATGGATCTGATTACTTTTTGGCGTTAATCTCTGCCAGTACTTTTGTTACCATTTCTTCGGTAACCCCGGCCTGTTTGGCTTGCGGCATAGCAATGAGGGATTTTAAAGACATTCCTTTTGCCAGTCCGATCATGGGGTTTTTGGAAACCCCTGGAGCATATCGCTCAAAAATCTTCACCGCCTCGCTGTCTTTCAAAATTTCACCAACTTTTGTTTCCAATGTGTATGCCATTTTATTCTCCTTGACTTGAGGGATTTTCAAAAGCGTCCTGATCAGCACTTCAAGCTGACGCAGTCATTATACAGCAGCTGGATCAAATCACTATCAGTGCTCAAAATTCAGTCCGATAAGGCACTCGGCATAACACCTCGGTTCGAGAACGGGCTGACGAAGGATGTGGATGAATATCGGCACCGGAAAGACCCGACCTCTTTCTTCTGCGCCTCGCCAGATATGGGGAAACCAGGACACGAAGAAAGGTGCTATCCAAGTGCGAGAGAATTGGGTTGTTGGTCCTTTTGTCCATGCCTGCGTCTGCGAGCGCCGTCAAAACAAGCCTTGCTGTTAACACCATGGAGTAATGCTGCTGACTGCATAATGAATGCAATATTCACTAAGTCTTAAGCTGTGACTGTCTCACCATGGGCTGATATGGTCATGAGGCGATGATACCACTACCAATCGCACGGGAAAAAATGAAAAAAATAAGATTTTGAGATTTTGCAAAAATGCTCCTTCGATTTGTCGATTTTGGTATGTCTTGTTCGACGTACTTATAGAACGAAACGCTACCAACGGCTACAAAACGAGACTCATCCAAATCTTAGAATTTAAGGAGAAAATCGTGGAAAAGATAGTTTCTAAAGACGGGATTGTTGGCAGTCCCACTCAGATATTGCTTGCGTGCGGCGCTGTCGCTGGTCCACTCTATATCACGGTAGGCGTGATCCAAATGCTTATCCGCCCCGGTTATAACCCCACACGGCATGACCTCAGCCTGATGAGTAATGGAGAGTTGGGATGGATTCAGATCGCCAACTTTGTGATGACCGGCTTGCTGGTGATTGTGGGGGCATTCGGGATGAGGCAGATCCTTCGCGGCAGCCGAGCCGGCATGTGGGGACCGTTGCTGACTGGTATTTACGGCTTGGGTTTGATCGGCGCCGGAATCTTTGTAGCTGACCCCGCACTCGGTTTTCCGCCCGGAACGCCCACGGATGCTCATACGATAAGCGGGCATGGCCTCATGCATTTTGTTGCGGGTGGGGTTGGTTTTTTGGCACTCATTTTGGCTTGCTTCGTGTTCGCCCGTTGGTTCCGTGCGCTGCAACAACGTGGATGGGCAGTATACACCACGCTCACGGGTATCCTCTTCTTCGCAGCTTTCTTCGGGATTGCTACAGGGGCACAACTGGGTGGAAGTGTCTTGGTACTGGTTACCCTGGCATTTACGGCAGCGGTGGTAAACACCTGGGTCTGGCTCTCTGCGATGTTTCTGCGGTTGCTTACGGTGCCCTAGCTAGGTCACTTGCATGGCTTGGATGAAGGTTTTGAATCTTAGAATCAAGAATACAAAATATCATTAAGAAGGAGATACGAACATGAGATTTATGATGATGACGAAAGATAGTGGAAGCAATACAGGGACGCCTCCCAGCCTGGAGATGTATGCTGAGATGGGCAAGTTGATCGAAGAAATGACTCGCCGAGGCGTGCTGCTGGCGACCGGCGGACTCTTACCGAACCCCACACGCATTCAATCGTCTGGAGGCAAAGTCACCGTCACGGATGGTCCCTTCACAGAGGCAAAAGAGGCAGTGGTTGGATTCGCGCTGGTGGAAGCAAAATCAAAGGAAGAAGCGATTGAATTTTCTCGGCGATTTTGGGAAGTGGTCGGCGACGGAGAAGGAGAAATCTATCAGGTGTTTGGACCGGGTGAAATTCCTGGAGGGTAATGTCAACTGATATCCATCGCCCAATTGACGCAGTCTGGCGGCTTGAGTCCGCCAGACTGATCGCCTCTTTAACCCGCATAGTCGGTGATGTTGGGCTGGCTGAAGATTTAGCGCAGGGGGCGTTGGTGGCGGCTCTCGAGCAGTGGCCTCAATCTGGCGTGCCAGACAAGCCGGGCGCCTGGTTGATGACAACGGCAAAACATCATGCCATTGATCAAATCCGTCGGAATGTACGCTTAGAGCGCAAAACGGAGGAGCTCGGCCGGGATCTGGAGATAGAGCAGGAACGCGGTGTTCCCGAACCAGAGGTGGATGAAGAGGACATGGGTGATGATCTCCTTCGGCTGATCTTTATTGCTTGTCATCCTATCCTCTCCAAGGAAGCACGCCTCGCCCTGACACTTCGGCTGCTCGGCGGGCTGTCGACGGACGAGATCGCCCGCGCCTTTCTCGTTCCGGAGGCGACGATCGCCCAGAGGATCGTACGAGCAAAGCGCACTATTTCCGAAGCGCGCGTCCCATTTGAAGTGCCGGTGGGAGAGGAGCGCGCCGCACGTCTTTCCTCCGTGCTCGAAGTCATCTATCTCATTTTCAACGAAGGATATTCAGCCACATCTGGCGACGATTGGCTGCGCCCGGGCCTGTGCGAAGAGGCCCTGCGGCTGGGACGCGTGCTGGCAGAGCTTGTGCCGAATGAGCCGGAAGTCCATGGATTGGTTGCCTTGTTGGAAATTCAAGCCTCCCGTTTGCGGGCACGCACAGGACCGTCTGGTGAGCCTATCTCTTTGCTCGAACAAAATCGCGGACGATGGGATCAGCTCCTCATTCGACGCGGGTTTGCGGCACTTATCCGCGCCGATGCGCTGGGCGGTTCGCTCGGACCTTATCGATTGCAAGCAGCGATTGCTGCCTGCCATGCCCAGGCACGTACAGCGGAAGAGACAGATTGGGAACGGATAGCCGCTTTGTATGATGCGCTTGCACAGATTACGCCGTCCCCCGTTGTAGAGTTAAATCGTGCCGTCGCCGTGTCCATGGCGTATGGTCCGGTTGCGGGGCTGGAGATTGTTGACAACTTGCTCTCAGAGCCATCACTCAAGAACTATCACCTCCTGCCCAGTGTGCGGGGTGACATGCTGGCTAAACTGGATCGTTTCGATGAGGCGGTGCAAGAATTCGAGCGCGCTGCATCACTCACAAGAAACACAAAAGAGCGTGAACTACTCTTGGAACGCGCGGCTCTCATGAAGAAGAAATCTTTATAGTTGTGAGATATGGGTCAAGCGTACGAGTGTAATTATTGTTCTCTTGCTAATTATTGGGGAAACAACTGAGTAAATGTTGTCGGCTAATGTCGTCTGCACTAAATTAACCTTGCCGTCAGTTCAATGGCGTATGCAGTGTGAATATATTTTGAACGCGATATTCGCAAAGGCTTGTGCGGTGACGTTGGTCATAGGGGCATGATACCGCTATTATGAAACGAAGACTTTTGTACAAATCGATTAGGAGTGGGGGTAAACAACTTGTTTTTGTATGCCATGTATTTACCGGTCTGATACACGTGAGGGCTAGACTCTATCTTTTCTTCGCTAAAAACGATGGATCTAAGAAACATACAATTATTCAACAATGCGAGCTGTTTTTCTTGGAATAAAACACAAGCAACGAATACAGAGAACCGGATGGCATCACCATCCGGTTCTTCTTTAGGTCTTGCAAAAAGCTCTTATTGGGCGGCTGCTTTGTAGAAGTAGTAGTCGGCGGCGTAAGGCACCAAGTACTTATCGCCATCGTTACACGGTATGGTGGGCTTTAAGCCTCCGGTAGTGTTGAGACGCTGGATATATGTGATGCCGACCATCTTGTCACCGCCGGTGGGCCCGACTGCGGTGTCGACCACCTTTAGCAGCAGCCAGGGAATCGCGGTCGGATCGGGCGTGTATTTCGCATCCTTCACCGCGCTAGCCCAGACGGTGCTCGAGTCACGCGAGTCCTGCCAGGTAGGGAAGAACTGATCGGAGCCGAATGGGTAAGGACTGAGAAAATGGGTCAGGACCTGTTCATTATCCCCATTGAACAATGTCGCCTGCGGGCTGTAGACGGCCGGTGCCCAGCCGGTAGTAAGGCAGACGTAATTCTGCGTGCCCACCGCATGCGCGACGCGGTACAACTGGTTGCCCGCGGGCGCCTGAATGATGGTGGGTACATCGGGTGGCTTGATCGTTGCGTAACTTGCTTGAGCCGGCTGTGATCGCGCGACCGTGAGAGCCAACGCGAAGGCGATGCCTAATACAAGCAACACGATGCGACGCAGCTTCTGACTTAACACTCCATTACGGTTCTTACCAATATTTGCGTTCATATGATTCTCCTTTGGCGCTTTAGGCGCGAGTTGGTATTACCGCTAGCGGCAACCCGCTGCGGACTGACAGCCTATCACCCGACAACGCGGTACCCACTTTCGGGATCAGGGCTTGACTAAATATTTGGTTGACAGCTGGATGGAACGGCTTCGATCTGTTGTCCTTCACCTTCTTGCAGTTGAACTTGATCAAGTCACGCACGTGCGGCAAAAAAGTGGCACCGAGATTTACACAATCCAATATCGCCGTTTCTGTCCCCAATTATCCTTCAGCGCTGAATTTGGTCAAGATCAATGACGCTATACCAAAGTACAGGTCAAGTCTATCTTTAAGAAGATGGAGATTTGTCAAAAGATACGGGTGCATTCCAACTCTAAAACGCGTAAGCTAGCAACATATTTGATTTGCTGTTTGTATTCGATCGGAAAGCGGATGTTCCGTAGTAGAGGCTTTAGAGGCCGGAAGGAGGCGTGATTGTCAAATTTGAAGAACAAAAGCAAGACTACTCGTCCTTACTGAAATGCATACACCCACAATTTTAGTTGCCCAATAATTTACTTTTAGAAGGAGTCCCTATTATGAGTCGTTTGAAGCCCGATCCCACGTTTTACCCATCGCCGAAAATGGCAATGGAAGCACCACAGGAAAAATATGGATATGTTCTCGGCCTGAATTATGGCCGGAATGAGAAACCTGATGCCCTGCTGGTGGTCGATTTGGATGAAAAGTCCAAATGGTTTGGTCAGGTCCTCAGTCAGACGGATATGCCCTACGCCGGAGATGAACTACACCATTTTGGATGGAACGCCTGTAGTAGCGCGCTCTGCCCGTCGGCGCCGCATCCGCATCTCGAGCGTCGTTATCTAATCATCCCCGGGCTGCGTAGCTCCCGCGTTTACATTTATGACACTCAACCTAACCCGCTCAAGCCCACACTGGTCAAGACCATCGAAGCGGAAGAGATTATGGCGAAAACCGGGTATAGCCGCCCGCATACCGTCCACTGCGGACCGGATGGCATTTACATCAACGCCATTGGGTCTGCACATGGGAACGGCGGCCCCGGCGGAATCTTCATGCTCGATCACTTCAATTTTGATGTGATCGGTCCCTGGGAAATCGACCGCGGCGACCAGGAGCTATCCTATGATTTCTGGTGGCATATTGCCCACGACACGATGATCACCAGTGAGTGGGGCAAGCCACAGCAATTCGAGAACGGTGTGGTACCTGAAGATTTACTTGCTGGGAAGTATGGTCATCAACTGCACTTCTGGGACATGCGCAAGCGGCGCAAGGTCCAGACCATCGATCTCGGCGCGGAACAGCAGATGGTTCTCGAGTTGCGTCCGGCTCACGACCCGCGCAAGACCTATGGCTTTGCAGCCGTCGTCATCAGCCTGGCGGATCTATCGGCGAACATCTTCACCTGGTACCAGGAAAATGGAAAGTGGGCTGCTAAAAAGACCATCACCATTCCTGCGCAACCTGCAAGCGAAGACGAGCTACCTCCATTGTTGAAGGGGTTCAAGGCTGTGCCCCCGCTTGTCACGGATATTGATCTGTCGCTGGACGATAAGTATCTCTACGTCTCCTGTTGGGGAACCGGCGAACTGCTCCAGTATGATGTCTCTGACCCGTTCAATCCGCAGCTCTGTGGCAAGGTGGAGATTGGCGGTATCGCCCGTCAGAAGGGACATCCTCAACACGAGGGTCGCCTGCTTGGAGGTCCGCAAATGGTTGAGATCAGTCGCGACGGCAAGCGCGTCTACCTGACGAATGGCTTGTACAGTTCCTGGGATGACCAGTTCTATCCCGACCTGCTGGAAGGCTGGATGGTTCGTATCGATGCCAACCCGAATGGTGGAATCGAGCTCGATCCGGATTTCTTCCTGCAGACCGGCGAAATGCGCGTGCATCAAGTGAGATTGGAGGGAGGCGATGCTTCCACAGATTCTTACTGCTACCCTTCATAATTGCTGCACCCCCTTGTTCATCATGGCGGCATTTGGGGCTTATCATGGTTTGAATCCCGGAATGGGCTGGCTGTTTGCTCTTTCTCTGGGATTACAGCGCCGAAGCGATCGGGCGATCTGGACCTCGTTATTACCGATTGCCGCTGGGCATGCTCTTTCGCTGCTGGTTGTTGCCATGGCTGTGGTTGCCAGCGCCCAATTCCTCCCAGCTTCCTTTTTGAGGTTCGCCACGGCGCTTACTTTGATGGGCTTTGGACTGTACAAGATCTTCAACTACTATCGCCATCCTCGCTGGGTGGGGATGCAGGTTGGGATGGGTGATCTCACCTGGTGGTCCTTTTTGATGGCGACCGCTCACGGAGCGGGCTTGATGATCGCTCCTTTGGTCCTGTCGATGACTACGCCAGCTTCTGAAATGCACATGGATCATACGGCAATGGCTGGTGATCACGCTCCTCATATTGCAATGATGGGCACGGGACTCAACTCAGAGGTCGCCTTGGGCATCCTGGTGCACACCTTGGCGATGCTGGTGGTGATGGCGCTGATTGCCTGGATCGTTTATAAAAAATTCGGGCTGCGCATCCTACGCAGCCACTGGATCAACTTTGACTTGATCTGGGCTGGTGCCCTCATCATCGTAGGCGCGATTGCTCTACTGGGAAGCTTTGGTTGATCCGAAACATAAGAACAGCCGGGACAAATCTGTCCCGGCTGTTTGGTTTCTTGCAGTCAATGAAATACAAAGATGGACTTTAAATCGTGGCTCGCTTGAATCCTTTACCGATTTGACTTAATACATCAAGTGTCCAATCCTTTTATCAATCCAGTCGAGAGATAGAAATAAATTGCCATCCTGTTTCAGGATGGCAATTTTACTTAAGAGGCGAACCCAATACGCAATGTCTTTGCAAGCCCCCTGACTTGTAATCAATCGAAAGTTATCTTTTTCTTATTGTCTGCTTTATTTTTATCTAACTGTGGTTGTTGGTGTTGATCTCGTCCAGCAGCCCATGTCGTTGCAGTGCGAGGTGGGTCATGGGTCGCAGGTCAGCAGCATACGTGGTAGTACGCCGGTAGGGCTTTTTGCTCCAGAGGCGCGCCTTGCTTCGATATTCATTCATGGCTATCTCCCAGGAGACTTCTTCTTTCAACCAACGGCTAAGTGCGTCGGCGAGGAAATCCGCATGGGTGGCAGCATGATCGATTCCCATCCCGCTCCATGGATCCATGACTTGGTGAGCATCACCTACCAGCACCCAACCGGCTCCAAAAGGAATGCGTTGATAGGAGGGAATATTGCCGGAACCCCAAATTTCTGTGGAGAGCTGCGCCCGGGCGATTCGTGGAGCAAGCGATGGAAGGGAATCAAGATGTGCCCGAAACTGCTTCCAGGGTTCCTTTTTGAACGACTGAAAATGACCGATGGACAAACTGAGGGCAACCATCGTCAGGTTGGCATCCGTGGGGAAAACATACGTGAGTGTGTTTCCAATAAAGTGATGCTCAGCAGTTGGCTCTTCCAGGGAGTCGAGTCCCTGAAAATAGGCGTAGTAGATGCAGCGCTGCACGGCGAAATGCGTCTCGTAGACCGGTTGGAGGATTTTTGCAAGCGTAGAATAGAAACCGTCCGCGCCGACAACAACCTTTGCAGTTGCTTCGTGCATCTCATCCCGTTCGCTCCATCGAACGCCTGTTACGCTGCCGTTCTGCCAGATCAAACCCGTCACTTTTGCACCCATTCGGGCTTCAATGAAAAGTTGGCGTTTGACCCGCCGGAAGAGGATCTGGTCCAGAGTGATCCGCCGTTCGCACAGGAAGAAACGCAGGTGCTCTTCGGCTGCCTCCACAGACTCATGGATCACATGCCCGTCGATATTGTTCCAAAGAACACGCATTGGCGGAGCAGCGGATACGATCTCCTCCAGCACGCCGATCTTTTCAAAAACACGTAAGGCAGGCGCACGAAAAAAAGAGGTGGAAAGCGTATCACTTGGAAAGCTGGCTTTCTCCAGCAGTAATACACGGTATCCGTTTTGACCAAGTCGCGTGGCAAGAATTGATCCTGCCACGCGTCCACCAACGATAATAATGTCATAATCCATATCGGTCTCTGTTTCTCTTTTACGCGTAGCTCACTTGGCTTTTCGCAGGATATGCTTTGTGATTTCCAGCTCGCCACAATGTCTATGAATATGTCCCATGCAAGGCCGAATCAATCCGATCCAGACCGGCAAGCCACAGAGAGATTGTCGATCTCGTTAAGATAACGGGCGTTTGGCGTTCGGGAATGGCTGCCAGGTATTCTTGAGCATTCGGTACACGATCCAGCCCCTCTCCATCCGTTTATGAAACGAGTGGATGATATTTGCATCGCCTTATCGTTGTATTTCAAAGCATCTGAATCTTAATTCCTGGCAGCACATCGGATGCAAATCGCGTATGGGGGTTATGGATAACTTCCCCCTGCAGAAATTGGTGAAATAAATCATGTTGCTCCTCAAATGATGAGGAGCGACAACTTTGCTATTTCTTCCCTAATCGTGGAATGAACATCGGTGTGCGTTTGCGGTACTCGTTATAGGCCTCGCCAAAGAAGCGTTTCAGATCACGTTCTTCGAGTT
The DNA here is from genome assembly GCA_035462205.1 of Anaerolineales bacterium. Taxonomy (GTDB): domain Bacteria; phylum Chloroflexota; class Anaerolineae; order Anaerolineales; family Villigracilaceae; genus Defluviilinea. The sequence continues at coordinate 4,889 of DATHUN010000033.1, read as the reverse complement.
GCAGCGCGACCAGGATATAGATGGTGGTGGTTGCTGCGAACAGCAGATGTCCGACTGTCATCCGTGGCGTGGACCAGAAGGCGACTAGGAAACCTAGCATAATTGGATGGCGGATAAACTTGTACAGAACCGGTGTCCGGAAGCCTAATTCGGTATATGTCTGTCCTCGAAGACGTAAATATACCTGCCGTAAGCCAAAAAGGTCAAAATGGTTAATCATGAACGTGCTTAGCAATACGAGGATCCAGCCAAGGCCAGAGAGCCCATACAATATCCATGCAACGACTGAATTGCCAACTTGCCATATGACATTGGTCAATGGATGCCACTGTGAGAACAGCACGATCAGGGCCAGGCTCGCCAGAAGTACATAGGTACTGCGCTCTATCGACTTCGGCACGATCTGCATCCACCAGCGCTTGAATTCCGGCCGGGCCATCACGCTATGCTGGATAGCAAACAGACCTAACAGAAGCACATTGACGATCAGTGATGTGCCAAATGGCTTAACCGCGCCCGAGTCAATTGATTTGGGAACAATGGCATTCTCCACAAAACCAATCGCGTACAGGAATGTGCCAAAAAACACGAGGTAGCAGAGTGCACCGTAAAGGAAGGTTAGAATACCTGTGATACTTCTGGCCGAGGTCGTAGTTTGTTGGTTTGCAATAGAACTGGACATGATCATACTCCTTTAAATCTAAGATCTTTTTGTATTCTAAATAACCGCTCCTGAGTTGCCTACTGTGCTTCTGGTCAGTCTAGATACACTTAAGTACAGGAGACACGGTTCTGAACGTCTGCCTGAGGATGAATTTGATGGCAATGTTTGTATGCTAAAGTCTAGGCCCTGTTTGAATTCCATTCCCCTGAGATTGTTTTAACCATATAATACAAATATGGGTACAAAAACTCCCATTCGTGTGCTTGTTGTTGACGATCACCGGCATATTCATGACGTCATCACCAGGGTGTTGATCGGAATACCGGATATTACGATCGCGGGTCAAGCGGCAAATGGTGCGGAAGCGATCGAGCTTTGCGAAGAGGCCAAGCCCGACCTCGTGCTCATGGATGTAGTCATGCCCGTCATGGATGGGATGCAGGCGACGGAACGCATTCATGAGAAATATCCAGATCTAAAAATACTGGTCCTTTCCAGCTTCCAGGACCATGAGAGTGTCCATCAATTATTACGAGGTGGGGCGGTAGGCTATATTACGAAGGATGCTCTAGCAAATGATCTGGTGAGTGTCATTCGGACCACTATGCAGGGCAAAGCTGTCTTTTCGCCGAACGTCATCGAAAAACTGATATCCCCCGAAGCGGCACCTCCTGCGACTGAAAAATTCAACCTGACGGACCGCGAGCTTGAGATCCTGGTTGCCATGGCAGATGGGCTGACGCTGCAGCAAATCGCATTGAAATTTTCGATCGCTCTTACCACGGTGAAATATCATTCCGCGAATATTTTTAGAAAGCTGGGGGCGCAAAATCGGTCGGAAGCTCTGGTTGTGGCATTGAAAAATAACCTGATTTGAAATTCAGTTCGATTTCAAATGAACGCGCAACACTGTACTTAAGCATAGGGGTGGTCAAATAGTAAATCACTTAGAATAGCCAATGTATCAGAAACATGCGGAGCAAGCGAAGTGGCAAAACAGTCACCCGGTGTAAGAGAAAAAGAAAACAGCTCGAAGACCCCCGTCACAAACTTGGATCAAGTTCTTCTGGAAAACGCGCGCCTTACCAGCGAAGTCCAGCGTCTCCTTAAGGAGAATGAGCAACGCAACGCCGAACTCGCGATCATTAGTAGCGTGCAACAAGGTCTGGCCTCCAAACTGGATTTTCAATCGATTATCGATCTGGTGGGTGATCAAGTTCATGCGATTACCAATGCCAACAGTATATCCATTGCCCTCTATGACAAGACTTCAGAAATGTTGTCATGGCCATATTGGCTTACCTTTGGCAAACGGGTCGAGATCCCCAGTCGTCCCATGGAAAAAGGCATCACCCGCCGAGTGATGTACGCTAAGAAGGCGCTAAATCTTAGTACGGAACAAGAGATATTGGCAAACGATGCGATTCCACCGCAAGAGGGCTGGACGGTTGGCAAATCTTACTTGGGAGTGCCGTTTACGGTTGGACACCGGATACTTGGTGCGCTCAGTCTCCATGATTTTGACAACGAGCATGCTTTTCATGAGTCGGATGAACGTCTGCTGCAGACTCTCGCCAATAGTATGAGCATAGCACTTGAAAATGCCCGCCTCTTTGATGAGACCGAACAGCGCGCCGCGGAGTTGACTATTATCAACAGTGTACAGGAGGGGCTGGCTTCCAAGTTAGATATACAAGCTATCTATGACCTGGTCGGAGACAAGATTCGGGAGTTCTTCCATAACATAGATGCCGAGATTCGAATTTGTGATCCCAAGGCGAAACTGATTCATATTCCTTACATCACGGACATGGGCAAGCGCATTGTTGTAGACCCCCTTCCCTTGACCGACGTAGGGGTTAGCGCTTACGTTCTACACACCCGTCGAACTCTGGTCATTAATGAGAATATTTTGCAGGAAATGGAGAAGTACGGCTCAAAACTTGTGCCCGGCGGGCATCAGGCAAAATCAGCTGTATTCGTGCCGCTGGTGGTGAATCACCAAGCACGCGGGTTACTTGTCCTAGGTGATGTGGAGCATGAACACGCATTTAGCAGCTCGGATGTGCGCTTATTGGAAACTCTGGCAAACAGCATGAGTACAGCTCTCGAGAATGCGCGCCTGTTCGATGAAACGCAGCGTTTGCTAAAAGAGACCGAACAACGCAACGTTGAACTATCCATGATCAACAGTGTGCAACAAGGTCTGGCTTCCAAACTGGATATGCAAGCCATTTATGACCTGGTGGGAGATAAGATCCGCGACCTGCTCAACGCACCATCCGTCTGGATCATTACATTCGACCCGGAAACCCAAACTCGTCGTGTCAGGTATAGCTTCGAGCATGGGCAACGATACTATATTTCCGAATTGTTCCCCTATAACAAACTGACGGAGCACCTGATTGCGACCAAAAAACCGCTGGTGATCAACCAGAATTTTCTAGAAGCCATAGCTAGATTCGAGATGATCAATATGGCTGGTACACAGGAGCAGATTAAATCCATTGTTTATATCCCGATCATGGCCGGGGAAGATGTGAAAGGATTTATCAGTCTTCCCAATATAGAACGCGAAAATGCCTTCTCGGAGTCGGATGTCAATTTGCTATCCACCTTTGCCCTGGCGATGAGCATCGCCCTGGAAAATATTCGCCTATTTGATGAGACGCAGCGTTTGCTCAAGGAGACCGAACAGCGTGCCGCTGAGTTGCAAATCATCAACAGTGTGCAAGAGGGATTGGTCTCCAAACTGGATATGCAAGCCATTTACGACTTGGTTGGAGACAAGATCCGTGATTTATTTAGTGCCCAATCCGTCTGGATTTTGACATTTGACCGAATCGCGAGAACTCGGCGAGTTGAATATAGCTTTGAAAATGGGCAGCGCTATTACACTTCCAATTTGCTTCCCTTTAACAAGTTGACGGAATATCTGATTGCCACCAAAAAGACGTTTGTCATCAATCACGATGCGGACGTCCGCATTGCTGAATTCGAGATGTCTTCCGTGGCAGGGACCGGGAGATTCAAATCTGCAATCTTTGTCCCGCTCATGACCGATGGCGAGGTAAAGGGATTTATCAGCCTGCAGAACATTGAAAAGGAAAACGCGTTCTCAGAGTCGGATATCAGTTTGCTATCGACACTCGCATCCTCGATGAGTGTTGCCTTGGAGAATGCGCGTCTCTTCGACGAGACGCAGCGTCTGCTTCGAGAGACGGAGCAACGAAATGCCGAACTGGCCATCATTAACAGCGTGCAGGAGGGCCTGGCGTCCAAGCTCGATATGCAAGCCATTTACGATCTGGTGGGAGATAAGATCCGCGATTTGCTCGATGCACAATCCATTTGGATCCTTACACTCGACCCGGCAACTCGAACTCGTCAGGATAAATACGCTTTTGAAAAAGGACAACGATATCCTCCCCAGGTACTGCCGTATAACAAGCTGACGGAGCACCTAATTGCGACCAAAAAGTCGCTGGTGATCAACCAGGATGCCGAAGCCCGAATTGCTGAATTCGAGATCATGGTCACTCCTGGCACGGAGCGAATGAAATCTGCTGTATTTGTTCCGCTTCTAGCCGGAGAAGAAGTGAACGGATTCATTACCATTCAGAACGTGGAACGAGAGAATGCCTTCTCGGAGGCCGATGTCAATTTGTTATCCACCTTTGCCTCCTCGATGAGCATCACGCTGGAAAATATCCGCCTCTTTGACGAGACTCAGCGCCTGCTCAACGAGACCGAACAGCGCGCGGCCGAGCTTGCCATCATCACCAGCGTCCAGCAAGGCTTAGCGTCGAAACTGGATATGCAAGCCATCTATGAGCTGGTGGGCGATAAGATGCAGGAAATTTTCGATGCACAAAGCTTGTTGATCGTAATGTTCGATCACGCGAATGAAATGGCACAGTTGACTTATAACCGTGAGATGGGAGTACGCTATTATGCGGCGCCCTATCCGTTTACTGGACTTCATCGGTACATCATTCAGTCTCGAAACACTGTTGTCATCAATGAGAATTCGTTGGAATGGCAGGCGAAGTTTGGAATGATTCAATTGCCGGGAACTGCAGCACCGAAATCTATGATCTTTGTACCTCTGACCTCTGGATACAGGGTCAGTGGACTGATCTCCTTACAAAACTTGGAACGCGAACATGCCTTTTCAGACAACGATGTTCGGTTGCTGGAGACGCTAGCCTCCTCGATGAGCGTC
>DATHUN010000032.1:0-9368 GCA_035462205.1 Anaerolineales bacterium | reverse complement strand
TGATCTTATACAGTCTACTAACTCTTATGATCTGGTGGATTACCAGATTGAATATTTATTTGACATGGACATATCCCCTGTATCTAGGAATGTTTTTGTTGCTAGAAGTTGCGGTCCATGCTCGTCACCTGCGCAATGTGGCAATCATTCAGGAGGCCCGAAGGCATGGAGGCATGGATGGACAGATTACCTACAGGAAGTGGTTCTCGTATCGAATCTCCGCCAATGACTTGTATATTTCGGCGACAATCTTTTTACTCGTCGCCTTATTGACTTATAGCCTTTTTTTCTTAGGTGGCGCGATCATGTCTTACACTACAGGTCTTAAGCATGCCCGTCTCGCTAAGCGAGCACGACTCATTGCTCAGGATGCCATTCCGGAGCGGTTCTCGCCTTAGGTGTAGTCGTTATGAAAATCATTTATGAAGACAATCACCTGGTTGTTGTTGATAAGCCCGCCGGGCTATCCGTCCTGCCCGATGGGTGGGAAAAGGATTCTGATTTTCTGGTCAAAAGGCTTGAAAAACAGTATGGAAAGATATTTGTTGTACATCGCCTGGACAAAATCACCAGTGGCGTGATGTTTTTTGCAAGAGATGCAGAGACACACCGAGCTTTAAACACTCAATTTGAAAATCACGAGGCCCAAAAGACCTATCACGCGATTCTGCAAGGCAATCCAAAGTGGGAAGAGAAGATTACCAAGTATCCGCTGCGCTCTAATGTAGGGCATAAACACCGCACTATGGTAGATGATAAACATGGAAAACCGTCTGAGACTCGCTTTCGCGTCATTAAGCGGTACGAGGAGTCGGCTTTAGTGGAAGCGAAACCCATGACGGGCAGAACACATCAGATACGGGTCCATGCTTATGCGCTCGGTCATCCGCTGGTGGAAGATGTCCTGTATGGCGCGCAGGACCTATACGGGCTGCCACATCCGATGCTGCATGCGCAATCGTTGTCATTCATTCATCCCGTCACCAAGGAGAGCATGAAATTTTCCGCGCCCCATCCGGCTGATTTTGAAGAGGCGCTAAAAATTTTGCAGGGAATATGGTAGCGGAGGGCGGCTGCCGTCCGCTACGTGAGTTACGAAATTTTTCTCGCTTCCATGTAGAAGCGTTTTTCCCGCGCCTCTCCCATCGAGAATGTTTTGCGCGGCAAAGCCCCGTCGAGAATGACGGTCTTGAACAAATCAGATTTGTGCATGCCCGGCAGATAAAAGCTGGCGTTATTTGGCTCGCTCCCTAATTTCACCGTCACATCTTCGCCATGGACATAATCCACTTTTTCCGCACCGCCGTTTTTCAGAAAGGCATCGATGAACGGTTGGATGGTACCGACAGGGAGATTGGATGGCGGATGGGCTATCTCGATTATGCCAAATCCTCTTCCGCCTCCCACCAAGCCGATAGACTGCCTCTCACCAGAGGCGGCATCCACTGCCTTGATCATTTCATCGGCGCTGGCAACGGTCCTATAACTAAAGTTTGCGCCAAAATATTTTTCCAGTTCTGCAAACAAATCTTTCCTCAAGCCGAACAAGACACGATGGATGGGCTCAAAAGCCAGGCCCTCGTCGTGAACGTTTTCGATCTCGACAAGTGCGTAGCGTGATGGATGATCCATGCCGACCTCTGGCTTCATCTTTTCCCAGATGGCTTTGGCGGTTGCAAGCGAATGATTGCCATCTCCCATCGCGAAGAGTAACACCGCTTGATCCTTCCCAACACCATATTTAGCTGCAAAAGTTTCTGGGTTGGCAAGCTCGCGAAGCGCAGCAATTACTTTGTTTTCTAATTCACTGTTGACCGCATAGCCGGTGAGGTGTCCGCTAGCGAGCATGAGATCGAAATCGTATAACTTCTCGAGCCTTGATTTTGCTGTGCTCAACGGCTCGATGACTGTGCGATTTGGATCATCGATGAGCACCAGAATATGTGGAAGTTCCACCGTTGCCCCTTGGCGGATTTTAATGCGCGGTGGCAGACGATCGACAATCGTTCCCTCTGTAGCACGGATCAGGCTGGAGGAGCCTTTGTTGTAATCGTATGCTTCCAGATCGAGAGCGAGAATGATTCCCTTACGAGTTCTGCCATCGACGGTCCGTTCTACATAAACAATTCCATCATGGGGCTGTAAGACTCCTTCTTCCATGTACTTGCGCATCGTGGACTGGATGTTCTTGATGCGTTGCTCACCACCAGGCTGCTCGAGATAAACTTCAGGGAACGTTAAGTTCAGCGTGGAAGTTGCATTACCAACAATTTCTTCCACTTCGTTCCAATATTCAGGCTGGGAAGTGAACTGGTCGCAGGCAATCACCGCCCATTTGGTTAAATCGGTGCCAGGTTTGGGAAGATAGACTTGTGGAATCTGGATGCCAAGGTCGTCGATAATTTTCATGGACGTATCCTTCATTTAAATATAATGCCATTGCGAGGGCGTTAGCCCGAAGCAATTTCCTCTTAGGTGGAACAAATTAATCGTAAAGCTTTCTCCGTTTAGCGGAGATTATTGCATATTAACACTTCGCAACCCGGCCAACAGCAGGCGGGGTATTGACATATGGTTATTTACACCGGCTGCACGTTTTTGGCAAACTCAATCAGCTTTTGCGCGACTTCCGCGCCAACGCGTGCCTGGGCTTCCTTGGTAGCAGCGCCAATATGAGGGGAGGCAATGACGTTATCGAGCTGGATCAACTTCCAGTTGGTAGTAGGTTCGTCAGCGAAGACATCCAGCGCAGCGCCGGCAACTTTGCCGTTCGTCAGAGCTTCGTAGAGAGCATCTTCATTGATAATTCCACCGCGCGCACAGTTGATGATGCGCACGCCCGCCTTCATCTTGGCGAATTGTTCCACCCCGATCATATTCGTCGACTCTTTGGTTTTCGGCAGATGCAAGCTAATGTAATCTGCTTGTGCAAGGAGTTCGTCCAAAGTGACCAGCTGGATTCCGTCCGCTTCTTTGACATAAGGATCATAACCGATGACTTTCATACCGAGGGCAGCCGCGCGCTTGGCAGTCTCACGGCCGATGTTACCCAAACCGATCAGACCGAGGGTCTTGCCACCGATCTCGTCGCCTTCGAAAGACTTCTTGTCCCATTTTTCGGCTTTCATTGTGGCAGTCGCCCGATAGAGGGAACGCGCCAGCATGAACATATAGCCGATCGCCAGTTCTGCCACAGATAGGGAGTTGGCAAGCGGCGTGTTCATCACGGCGATGCCCTTGGATTTGGCATACTCATGGTCGATGGTGTCGAGCCCCGCGCCGCCGCGCACGATCAGCTTGAGGTTGGGGCAAACATCAATTAACGGCTGGCGCACCTTGGTCCGCGAGCGAACAACCATCGCATCATAGCCGGGAAGAACGTTGGGGAGCTCCTCGGGTGTGATATCGTCACGCACGTCCACAGTCAATCCCGCAGCGCGCATTTGTTCAATATATTCCTTCTCGGTCTTGTCACAGATCAGGACTTTCATTGGAAATTCTCCTTACTTCGATATAAATTGATAACAGGGACCTGCCCGACGAACCGGCTAGTCCCTGTTTGAAAGGTGAAGCTAAACACAAAAACATTTTACTTTTGGCAAAATCCCTTGTCAACGACAGAAATCAGGCAGGATTAGTGCAAATTGTTCTTGGAAATTTGTCTGACAAAAAGATATAATGCATGGAAAAGGGTGATTCCGCGCTTGGGCGCGCTATAAAACTAACGATATAGGAGTACTTTTCATGACCAAACGTGTCTTCAACTTTAATCCGGGTCCTGCCGTCCTTCCACTCGAAGTGCTGGAACAAGCACAAGCTGAGCTATTGGATTTTAGAGGCACCGGGATGTCTGTGATGGAAATCAGTCATCGCTCGAAGGAGTTCGAAGCTGTCATCCAAACCGCTGAAGCGGACCTGCGCGAGCTGCTCGGTATCCCCGCCAATTACAAGATCATGTTCCTGCAGGGTGGCGCTTCGCTGCAATTTGCCATGCTGCCCATGAACCTGCGCGCCACTGGCTCCGCGGATTACATCGTCACCGGCACGTGGAGCAAGACCGCTATTAAGGAAGCGCAGAAACTCGGCAGTGCTCGCGCCGCAGCCAACACCGAAAAGGAAGGCTTCAACTGCCTCCCCACGAATTTGGATCTTGACCCGAATGCTGCCTATTTGCACTTCACCTCCAATGAGACGATTCACGGCGTCGAATATTTTAGCGAGCCGACTCCACCCGCAGGCGTTCCGTTGATCTGTGATACCTCGTCCGATTTCATCAGCCGCCCGGTTGACGTCTCCAAGTATGCGCTGATCTACGCCGGCGCGCAGAAAAATGCGGGTCCCGCAGGCACAACGGTCGTAATCATCCGCGACGATATGCTCGAGCGCACACCCGCCAATCTGCCTGTCATGCTCGATTACAAGGCTCTCGCCGAAAGCGGGTCCTTGCACAACACCCCGCCTGCCTTTGCCATCTACATGGTCGGGCTTGTCTTTCAGTGGGCGAAGAAGGTCGGTGGCCTGGCAGCAATCCAGAAGACAAATCGTAAGAAAGCAGATTTAATCTATGCGGCGATCGATGAGAGTGGTGGCTTTTATCGCGGTCACGCTGCGCCGGAGGCGCGCTCAGTGATGAACATCCCGTTCCGTCTGCCCACCGAAGAGTTGGAGGATACGTTTGCAAAGGAAGCCAAGAAGAATGACTTAATTGGGCTCAAGGGTCACCGCTCGGTCGGTGGGATCCGCGCTTCGATCTATAACGCCATGACCGTCGAAGGCGCGGAAGCACTCGTTCACTTCATGAAGGAATTCCAGAAGAAGAACGGTTAAAGCATGTCATTGCGAGGCACCAGCCCGAAGCAACCTACTGTTTAACGGTACCAACCCATCTTTGAGTCAACACCATTGAATCGGAGATTGCTTCGTCGCTTCACTTCTCCCCGCAACCCCGCCGACACCGCACACCTGTCCTGGCCTTCGCCGGGGTGACGGTGGGTGCAGTTGAAGCTGGCGGGGCAATGACATTACCAAATTTGTAATCTAATTGCCCACTTTCACAGGAAGGCGGGCAATTTTGTTTTGGTTATAATTACCAGATGGATTTCTTCTTCCCCGAAGACAGCCTCAATCGAATGACTCCTGAAGAGACGAAGATTCTCAGTCTCAGTGCCGAACCTTACCCGGATGGGTATCGTCTGCGCGTCAACATCGAGATCAGTCCCTTTCAAAAGCGACCACATGTCGAAGCGATTCTCACCGATGCCGACGGCAATGAGGTCGCTTCCACGAGTGTGATCGAGCCCATGAGCTGGAAACTGGAATTCACCATGCACATCCGTGGCGAACTCAATAATCCTTATAGTTTGGAAGCAAAGCTTTTTTATCCAGATGGGCCAAGTGCAGAACCCAAAACTATTACATTTGACGTAAAACCGCCTCAACCGAAGACTGAGCCAAACGCCGAGTAACAACATCTCCATGCCGAAAACCATTACACATTTCTTCGGGCTGACAGCGATTCTGTGCTTGATCATTCTCGCCCTCTTGAGCTGCACGCCACAAGTGACAGCGACTCCCGAAGTAATCAACAGTATCCCGCCGACAGCATCCGCAACACTGGCAGCGACTTCAGTGGTTGCAGGGAACACGGAGGAAGTTGTTATCTTCTCCTATGAAGAAGATGGTTATGCTCATCTGTTTGCATACATTCCAGACAAACTGCCTTTCACGCGCATCACGGCCGGTGATTGGGACGATATCGATCCGGCACCCAGTCCAAATGGTACAGAGATTGTATTTGCATCCAACCGTAACGGATTCTGGGATCTGTACCTGATGAACCTGTCTACTGGCGAAACCAAGCAGATGACAGATACGCCAGAATATGAGGGCTCACCGACCTTTTCACCGGATGGTTCATTTCTTGCATTTGAATCCTATAACGGCAACGACCTGGATATTCTCGTCGGGCCTGCGGACGACCCACTAAAGGATGCCGTCCATTTAACAGCAACCTCCACCTCCGACAGCTCACCCGCTTGGGCGCCCGATGGACGTCACATCGCCTTTATATCGGATGGCGAAGTTATTCTTGCCGATCTCGATAAAACGGATAACAGCCGGTTTCGAAATTTAAGTAATACCGATCTTGCTGAGGAATCACATCCCCTCTGGTCGCCGGATGGACAAAAACTTGCCTGGGCGTCCTCGGCAACATCGCTAGGACACAGTGGCATCTATCTTTGGGATTCTAAGCAAAATGTCCCTGCCCTCTGGCTGGGCGACGGAGATTATCCGGCTTGGAATAGTCGCGGGGACCAGATCATCACCACGCTTGCTGCGCCGAACAATACTTACTTCAGCATCTATTCCACAAATGGACAATTGGTCCAACAGCTAGAACCCTTCCCGATGCCTCTGCGCGGATTGATGTGGGCGAATATGTTCGTGCCGGATTCGTTTGCTGAACCATATCAGCAAGCTGCAAACTTGACTCCCGCTCCGCTTTGGGCGCCAAATGGCGAGCCCGTATCTGACGGCGCCTCTGGACGATGGTCCCTGGTCAATCTCGAGGGAGTACAAGCGCCCTATCCACAACTTCATGATCTTGCCGATGAAGCATTCAAAGCTCTACGCGAACGCGTCACCCAGGAAGTAGGCTGGGATGCGCTGGCGAGTCTTGAAAATGCATTTGTGCCGATTACCGCTTCGTTGGATCCGGGCTTTAGTGAAGATTGGCTGTATACCGGTCGCGCCTTTGCGATCAATTCTTTAATGACGAATGCCGGTTGGATGGTAGCCGTCCGTGAAGATTTTGGTGCGCAAACCTACTGGCGCTTGTATCTGCGTGCACAGCAACAGGATGGTTCCTTAGGCGAGCCATTGCACAATCAGCCCTGGGATTTATCGGCACGCTACAACTTGGATCCAAAAATCTATGAACAGGGTGGCAAGTATAGCGATGTTCCTACTGGCTATTGGGTGGACGTGACTTCACTGGCCATGCAATATGGATGGGAACGTGTCCCGGCTTTGCCGAATTGGCGGACCTACTTTCGTGGGGCACGATTCACCGAATTTGCATTGACCGGCGGGGAGAGTTGGTACGCGGCCATGCTGGAGCTTTATCCACCAGAGGTACTGGTCACGCCGACAAAGCTGGTCGCGCCAACGTCAACGATGACGCGCACACCCCTGCCCACGCGAACTCCTCTGCCTACGCGCACGCCGCGACCGACTTATACGCCGAGCATTACTGCGACTCCGCGCAATACATTGACACCATCGAGTACACCGCCGCCCTCACCTACTCCCGCAACTCTTATTCCATGATTAGAGTGTTTCCTCTCAGCGCGAGAGTACTTTTGTTAATTTTATTTCTCGACTCTTGCACACCTTCCGTGCCCACTGTACAACCGGAGGCTACTCCAACGGCGGTGATTGCCGGGGAACCAGCGACCCAGCCTCCGATCCAGATTGCGCCGCAGCCCAAGCCGACAATCGCACCATTCCGATTCGTCCTCCCCACTCCGGGAGCCGAACCCGTTTCCGGATGGCGTCCACCGCTTTACCCCCTCCCATGGGCGGTCTCTGCCTACGATCATTTTTACTTTGCGCGACCAATCGCCGCAGACAATGTCAACTGGCCGCTTGCGGATTATCGCTATGGAGGTGTGTTCTTCGCGCCGAACATCGTCCACACCGGCGTGGACATCGACGCCGATGAAGGCACTCCAATCCTCGCCGCGGGACCTGGCACAGTTGTCTCTGCAGATTGGGGCTTGTATACAGAAGCGCCTGGCAACCAGAGTGATCCCTATGGGCAAGCCGTGGTGTTGCGTCATGACTTTGGCTATAAAGGTGAGCCCCTCTACACAATCTATGCACATATGAGCGAGATTATCGCCGTGGTCGGACAGCATGTCGCAACAGGCGATGTGTTAGGCTTGGTTGGCTCGACGGGTGCGACAACCGGACCGCATCTGCATTTTGAGGTGCGTCTCGGTGATAACACATTTTATAAAACCTATAATCCCGAGCTATGGATGGCTCCGCCGCAAGGCTGGGGAATCCTGGTCGGCCGCATGACCGATGAAGATAAAAATTTGCTGCATCAGTTTATAGTCGAAGTCCGCCCGATGCCCTCCGAAGTTCCACTGCGCACGGTAAAAACGTATGCCGAGGGGCCGGTGAATTCCGATCCTTACTACAAAGAAAATTTAGTGTTGAGTGATCTTCCAGCCGGTTTGTATAAGCTCACCTTTCAATACAAAGATAAATGGATGCAATACTGGGTGGATATTTATCCCGGTCAGGTCACCTATTTCACGTTCACCGACAAGGATGGACTCAAAGTCGCTCCGCCGCCGGTGCCAACACTAGATTTTTTGCCCGGGACGGCAACATTAACAGCAACGCCGTAGTAACTTCCAAAACTTGATATTTTTCTCTACCTTGACGGTAAGAACATCTGTGCTATACTTCTTTCCTACACCTAATTTGACCTTTACACTTTGTATTTGGAGATTAAGAAATGGCACCTCGAAAAGCAAAAGCCCCTGTAGCAGAAGAACTTCAACAAAATCGTAACGTGGACGGTGCAAAGCGCGCCGTTCTCGATAAAGCCGTCGGCGATATTCTCAAGCGCTTCGGTGAAGGCTCCATCATGCCACTGGGGCAAGCGCATGGCATGGTAACGGAATCATTCCCCACTGGTTCTTTATCTCTTGATATTGCCCTCGGCGTCGGCGGCATACCGCGCGGACGAATTACCGAGATTTATGGTCCAGAGTCCTCTGGTAAGACCACTATCTGTCAGCACATTGTGGCCGAAGCCCAACGGATGGGCGGCGTTGCAGCCTTCATCGATATGGAACACGCTCTCGATCCTGTCTATGCGGCACGCGTGGGCGTGGATATTGACAACCTGCTCGTCTCTCAGCCTGATACGGGTGAACAGGCGCTTGAGATCACCGAAACCCTTGTTCGTTCCGGCGGTATTGATGTGGTCGTGATCGATTCAGTTGCCGCGCTCGTTCCTCGCTCTGAAATTGAAGGGGATATGGGCGATGCTACTATGGGTGTACAAGCTCGTCTGATGTCTCAGGCGCTGCGCAAGCTTTCGGGCGCGATCAACCAGACAAAGACTGCGGTCATTTTCACCAACCAGCTGCGCCAGAAAATCGGCATCATGTTCGGCAACCCCGAAACTACTACCGGTGGGCAGGCGCTCAAGTTCTATGCTTCTGTTCGTATGGACGTACGCCGCATCCAGGCGATCAAGATGGGCGACGAAGTGATCGGTAACCGCACCCGTGTCAAAGTGGTGAAGAACAAGGTTGCACCTCCCTTCCGCACCGCCGAATTTGATA
>DATHUN010000031.1:0-2698 GCA_035462205.1 Anaerolineales bacterium | reverse complement strand
CCTTCATACCATGCCATTGACCTGCCGCACTGATCATCAGGATCTCAACAAACTTACGCGTTCCGGCTACACCGAGAATCAATACACTGAATGCCGCCAAGCTTCCTGTACCGACCAGATAACTTAAGAATATCTTGCGATGACTAAACAACATCGGAATGGCGATCAGCAGCGAAATATGCGGCCGAACTGTGGTCAGACTCAAACCAATGCCGGAAAGCATTTCCCTGCCAGAAGTGAAACCGTAGACCCATAGAGCGATCCCCAGGAATAGAATGGCGGTATCTTGGCCATTCATCAAGCTGAAGAACAATGGCAGAAATAAGAACGTGCTGATGCTCATTAAAACGATCATCCGTGGATCCGTTCCGGAATTCTTGAGATATTTAGCAAGAATCAGGATCGCGCTACAGTAAAAAATAAGAAGCAAAAAAATCCAAATGTAAAAGGATTCTACGTAGTTTTCGCCCATAACGGTATATAGTATGGGCAATAGGAAGGGTAAGTGATTAAAGAGCAACACTTGCCCCTGTACGAGGGGAAACCCTACTATTTTTTCCTCGACTGCCTGTTGAGCTTCTACATCGTATACGCTTGAAACTCCTTGCTCCTTGGCTACGATGCCGGCGCTATAAAACGCAATGAAATCAGACCCGGCCCGTTCGGCTGGATCATTGATAAAGCGTATCCACACTGCCAAGTAGGATACAAATAAGGAGAGAATGCCAGCCAAAACAGCAGTTCGATAAAATTGTGTTGCGCGCATAATTTTATGGCTGATGCAGGATGACTGCGGTATCATCCTGATAAACAATTTTCCATCCCACCGCCTCCAGACTACGAGCTACGTATGCGTTCGTCCTTAAGATTGCCCATTGGATCCGATATTTGTCGAGAATTGCTTGCCAGCCACTACCTGATGTGATCACTGTTTCATATTCGCGTGTCAACGCCTCGCCGTAGATGTGAGTATGTCCATCCATAAAAATTTGCCGGCGGGGGTGAAGATTGAGAAGTAAATATCCGCCCCAATCAAATTCGTTGAACATGTGACCCTGCTGAGGATGAGAATTCAACCAATCCACCGCCTGAACAGGGAAGAAACTGCTGTCAAATCGATTCCCTCGACCCTGCGGATCAATTGTCCCTCCGGATTTAAGGATAAAAACCATTGCGATAAAGATGACGAATGGCCAAATCAAACCATCCGACGATGAGTTTAATTTCGAAAAGTTTCGCTCCACGATAGAAAATCGGCTGTTTGGATACTCTTGGTGTACCCACTCACTCACCGACTTCGAAACCACAGGAACCGCTATGATCGCAAATAAGGGAATCATTCTGCTGGAATAGAGGGCGAAGGCCGCAAAAGAGGACACTAAGAGAACATATGTCCACAATGTTTTGTTTGCGTTCCTTGCTAAACTTATGATTGCAAGCACTACGAGCAAAATAAATGGCCACGTTTCCGGCAGATGGAAATTGGCAGATTGATATTCTGGAATTCGAGAGGTGATGTAAGCGTTACTTCCCAAAGAAATAATCGATGCCCAAATGTGTATTCCTGATGGGGAGATGAATGTCGCGATACCGGAGAATACGCCGCCAAGCAGCATGGCTCTCGTCGATGGATCAGCAAGCCAGCTTCGTGACGGGTTTTCCAATAAACTGCCGATTAAGTAAATTCCCCAAATCATGATTCCTAACACGAACATACCGTGTAGATTAACCCACAATAGCATCAATGCAGGCAAAAGCCACCACGCATTAGGCTTGTCTTTATTTATTCGTTCCAGCACCACAATCCATAGTGCGGTGAACAGGTAAGTAAATAGATGAGGGCGCGGCAAGACGTGAAGCATACTCGCAGCAATTCCAGTTGCAGTCACGGCTAGATTTGTGAACAGATTGGTGGATCTACGACTTCCCTCGCCATAGACGATCGCCCAGGTGACCATCACGATTAGCGCCGTCAACAGGACGACGCCGCTCAAGCCAAACACATCATTTGTGATGGAAAGGATCACCTGTGAAAGCCACTCGTGGGGAATAGCTGGAAATCCCTGGGTCCGGAAGGAGAACGTGTCGGTGAGGGGAATGCGCTTCGTTTCGCGAATCAGTTGCCCTACGAGGAGATGACGGGGCAGATCTCCATCGAAATTTAGAAGCTTTGGCCCGCTGGCAGCAATACCCCAAAACACAGCAATGAACAACACATATTCCAAACGGGGCAGCAAAAACTGGATGAGTTTCATGCCACCCAGCCCCAAAGGAAAAATTGTCCGCTGAGATACAAGTTAAGCAGAACAGAGCTATAAATGATCACGCGTCGTAGCCAGGGATTCTCACCAGCAAGACCTAAAGTGTAAAACGATGGGAAAAGTAACAGCGAGTAGCGTGACATAGAGACCAAGGGTTCCGTCTCTACAATCCGGATCAGGATGATGAAAATACTGAACGCAGTGTATAAGTTGTATTCAATTGGTATCCTTTTCCAGCCCCAAAGCAGGAGAATGATGGAGAGGGTCATGACTGCCCAATTTAATACATCGATAAATGTGGCATTTCCTGTGAGTATTGTTCGCACCGCATACCAGTAGGTCTCCCAGGGTGGCACAAGACGGGCGTGCCACTCCGCCTCCAGCAGTGGAACAGTAGCACTGGTTACCTGGGTGGATCGCAGATTGAGATAAAAAAG
>DATHUN010000030.1:0-4525 GCA_035462205.1 Anaerolineales bacterium | reverse complement strand
ATGAGTGAGCCGCTGTTTATTTTCCTCTCGCTGCTCTCGTTCTGGATGTTTGATCTTTATTTTGAACGCGACCAGCACTGGTGGCTGGGCGCCTGCGCTACCTTTGTTGGTATGGCATACCTGACGCGCTACTCTGGTCTTGCCCTGGTCGCTACGTTTGTGGTGGCCTTATTTATTTTGCATAAGAGCTGGAAACAAAAGCTTGTCAGCAGTGCGACGTTCGTTGCAGGCACGCTGCCATGGATCCTTGGCTGGACAATTCGCAACAAGCTGGTGGCAGAAAATGTCACCAATCGCACCCTGGTATGGCATCCAATTACAGCGGAAAATCTGCATGTAGGGCTGCGTACCGTAGCAGATGCCTTTTTCCCCATCGATGCGTGGCGGAAAGTCGCCATTAAAAACCCCATCCTCATCGAAGGGTTGGTTATCGTGATTCTCGGCTCCATGTTGGTATGGCTCGCCAGCCGGACATGGAATTATGTTTCGGAGCATCGGTCTCCCACTGCTGCTTCCTCTACCCCGGGCAACAGACGGAGCGGGGAAGTCATCTCCTTCACAACAGGCTTGTATCTGTTTGCTTATCTTGCCTCCATTCTTTCGTCGATGCTGCTGTTCGATGCGGCGACGAAATTCAAGCTTCGCATTCTGGCGCCCGGGTTTGTCAGTCTCCTGGTCCTGCTGGTTTACGCAGGCGTTTGGATGCGCAATAAAAATCGACCGCTCGTCCTTGTGGTCATGATGATATTTTTTGCTTTTTCTGCATACAAACAAATCAATACCGTCGCTGAATGGTCGAAGGGCGGCACTGGATATGCATCGTTCAAGTGGTATGACTCAAAGGCGATGGCTTATTTGCGCAATCTTCCACCGAATGTTCATATTTATACCGATGAACCCGCTGCCGTCTATCTCTATACAGGCCGCGGAAATTATGTGCTGCCTGACAGGTATGATTCAGCGACCGCATTGCCACGCCCCGGGTTCGAGCAAGGCTTAACCCACATGCGCCAGGAAATCCTGGAAGGCAAAGCTGTGCTTGCAATCTTTAGCGATGACGAAGCGACCAATGCAGACGAAGCGTTGTTCAGCGAAGGCTTATATCTTGCTCACAAATCGGCGGGCAACGCCATTTATACTTCACCCTGAAGGGAACAATGACGATACAAGAAAAATTTGATCTGACCGGTCGCGTGGCAGTGGTCACCGGGGGCGTAGGGCTGCTCGGCGGGGAGTTTTGCAGGACGTTAGCCGAAGCCGGCGCGGCAGTTGTTGTCGTGGACTTGAACGAATCGGCTTCGCAATCCGCCAGCGATTCGCTCACGAAAAACGGATATAAGGCCCTGGCGGTCACCAGCGATATTACCCAGCCCGAGTCGGTGAACGCGCTGGTCGAAAAGACTCTCTCTACCTTTGGGCGGCTGGACATTCTCGTCAACAGTGCGGCGCTGGATCCCAAGTTCGATCCCGATGCAGTCAATAAGGGGATTACACCCGGCGCTTTCGAAGATTATCCGCTCGATCTGTGGAGTTCCGCATTGAACGTGAACCTCACCGGAACATTCTTGATGACGCAAGCCTGCGTTAAGCCGATGATTGAACAGGGCAAAAGGGGAAGCATCATCAATATCTGCTCCACATATGGATTGAATGGTCCCGATCAGCGCATCTATGTCAAAGAGGGAAAGCGCGTCGCCTTCAAGCCTGTTTACTACACTGTGACCAAAGCCGGCGTGATGGGTTTCACCAAATATCTTGCCGCCTATTATGCCGGTACAAATATCCGCGTCAACGCTTTGACTCCCGGTGGTGTATTCAACAATCACGAAGAGTATTTTGTCAAAAATTATTCTGCCAAAACGATCCTGGGGCGGATGGCGAACAAGGATGAGATGAATGGTGCCTTGTTGTTCCTTGCCTCCGATGCTTCATCCTATATGACAGGAAACAATGTGGTCGTCGATGGGGGCTGGACAGCGTGGTGATGAATCGTAAGGGCGGGATCAGCTCAGGCGAGAGAACCTCGACCCTACGACAAATAACGTATGACTGATATTCTCGCCCTCGTCCCCGCTCGCGGCGGCTCGAAAGGAATCCCGCGCAAGAACATCCGCAACTTTGCTGGGTATCCGCTGATTGCATGGAGCATTGCTGCAGCCAAGCAATCAGAGCTGGTCACGCGTGTGGTCGTTTCCACGGATGATGAAGAAATCGCGGCAATGGCACGCCAATATCGCGGCGAAACTCCCTTTCTGCGCCCCGCCGAATTCGCCCAAGATCAAACGACCGATCTCCCCGTCTTTGAGCAAGCGCTTCGATGGCTGGAGGAGAATGAAGGATATCGTCCTGAGATTGTCGTACAACTGCGTCCCACTTCGCCCATCCGCCCAAAGGGGATGTTGGATCAAGCTATCCGTATCTTGCTTGAGCACCATGACGCAGATTGTGTGCGTGGCGTCGTCCCCGCCGGGCAGAACCCGTTCAAGATGTGGCGCTTTGCGGGCGAGGACAAACCGATGAAACCATTGCTCCAAATAGATGGGATTGTCGAGCCCTACAACGCGCCGCGCCAGATCCTTCCACCTGTGTATTGGCAAACGGGACACGTAGATGCCATTCGCGTTGCGACTATTCAGCAAAAACATTCATTGACAGGCGATGTCATCTACCCACTGGTCATCGACCCGCGTTACACTGTAGATATCGACAACCTGTCCGATTGGGCAAAGTATGAAGCACTTGCCAATAGTGGTCTGGAGATTGTCACTCCTGGAAACAGCAAACGTCCCATGCCGCACAAAATCGATCTAATCCTGTGCGATTTCGACGGCGTGATCACAGATAATCGTGTCTGGGTAGATCAGGATGGAACGGAGTCGGTTGCCGCCTACCGCAGTGACAGTGTCCGGGTGAAGGATTTGCATGCTGCTGGCATCGAGGTGATGATTCTCTCCTCGGAGCCGAATCGCGTCGTTGAGGCGCGGGCGCGCAAGATGGGCGTCGAGGCGATCCATGGGGTGGCGCTGCACGAAAAGGGCCGCGTGATGCGCGACATCCTCGAGCAGAAAAACCTCAAAGCGGAGAACGTCATTTATATCGGCAACGATATCAATGACCTGCCTTGCTTTGAAGTAGCAGGTTGGTCTGTCGCCGTCGCCGATGCATTTCCGGAAGTCATCCGCGCTGCCGATTATGTCTTAAGCAAAGCGGGTGGTCACGGCGCGCTGCGCGAGCTGTGCGATCTGATATTGAAGACTCGGTAGATCACACCAAAATGTGAACTACTTCAAAGGAGAAAATAATGACTCGTGAAGTAAAAATTGGAAACAAACTGGTTGGCGATGGTCATCCTGCATTTGTAATCGCGGAGATCGGGATCAACCATAATGGGGATCTTGGAATCGCAAAGCAAATGATCGACGCGGCCGTCCATGCCAGAGCAGACGCGGTCAAGTTCCAGAAGCGAACGCCGGAGGTTGCTACGCCGCCCGAGCAGCAGAAGCAAATGCGCGAGACGCCCTGGGGCTACATGACCTATCTCGACTACCGTTACAAGGTCGAATTCGCCGAGCATCAATACTGCGAGATCGATAAATACTGCAAGGAAAAGGGCATCGCCTGGATGGTCTCGGTCTGGGATGAGCCTTCTGTGGAGTTCATGGAGAAGTTCGATACGCCTGCTTATAAGATTCCCTCGGCTTCCCTTACGGACGCGAAACTGATTCGCAAAGCCCGCGCCACCGGCAAGCCGTTGATTTTGTCTTCGGGGATGTCTACGATGGAACAGATTCAAAGAGGTGTGGAAGTTGCCGGGGAAAATGACTTAGTCTTAATGCACTGCACCAGCACCTATCCATGCGAGCCCGAGGAATTGAATCTCAAGGTGGTGGAAACCCTGCGTCACGAATTCCCCAGTCTTCCCATTGGATATTCCGGTCACGAGGTGGGACTCGTCCCCTCGGCAGTGGCCGTCGCACTCGGCGCCTGCATGGTCGAACGCCATCTGACATTGGACCGTGCCATGTGGGGCAGCGATCAAGCCGCCTCTGTTGAACCGGGTGGTTTTGAACGTCTTGTGAAATACATCCGCGTGACCGAAGCCGCCCTCGGTGATGGCGTGAAAAAGGTCTATGACTCCGAAAAAGGCTCGATGAAGAGACTGCGCCGTACGACGGGTGAGGATTGATTGTTTGGTACGGGAGACAAACTGGTCGCCCTACCGATAAATTATGAACCTCATAAGACCTCTCCGCCGCGCCATCCGTCCTGCTGGGAAAACCCTGCAGGCGATTGGGCGTTGGAAGCGACTCTCCTTCCACGAGGCGCCACCTATTTTCGGTAACTCCAAACCGAAAAGCGGATCGCATTTACTGTTGCAAATCCTCAAAGGTTTTACGCAGATCATGCCGTATAAATACGTGCAAGCCGATCCAATCCGGACGATCACCAAAGTTGGCAGAAGAAGGAAGCAAGAAGAAATCGTTGCCGAGATAAAATCGATTCCACCGGGTGTGATTGGCTGGGG
>DATHUN010000029.1:0-6825 GCA_035462205.1 Anaerolineales bacterium | reverse complement strand
CCGAAAACACAAGGATACGTCTGGCAAAACCGAGAATGAATCGCAAACCAATGCCTCCGCCGCGATCGTTCTCTGCTCGCTCAGGGCGGGGCGCGTTACTTCCGTTTTGCGGTTGGATGTTGGGATTCGGGCGAGGACTTGGCGCGCCATTCGGCAACGTTTGGACGGCATAATACAGTGTGAAGCCAAAGGCAATCGCCACAGCAAGTACCAGCAGAGAACGCAAGAGGAATTTCATTCGGACCTCTCCAGCCCGTCTTCTTCTGTCAGCACCGAGTCCGCTTTTTCGATTTTGCGAAATGGGCTTACGACCAAACGGACGAACGCGGCTTTGACCCACTCCCAGCGTAAGGCAATGTGGACCGCCGTCAATACAAGCGTTAGGTTGGCAGCAAGCTCATGAATACTTTTCCAGGCATGGCGGGTCTGCGGGTGAAACCCAAAATAAGGGACGACATGCTCGGAGATCATCAATCCGCTGACCATGATGCAGGTAAACCCAATAAAAATGGCAACGGCGATCAGGTAATTCAGGCGCGAGCTGTGAAAGAGCTTGACGAAGAAGCGCGAGGTGAGACGCATGAACCAATCCCAGTGCAGGACGAAGTGGACGATTAACGTGCCCACCGCCGAAACTGTGAACCATTCATGGATAGTCAATCCTGTCCCCTTTGGTTCCATGGCAACCATAAAGCCAAGGAAGGTCGCGACGTCAATCCAGAAATTTAGCTTTACGTTCATAATCCTCCACAGAAGTGCACACCTATAAATACGATGCGGCTTGGAGAAATATGACAAAATTCCAGCGTTGCTGGTACTATTGGCCCGAGCCGCGTGGCTTTGGCTGAGATTGCTTGACATCCCCTCCTGCCTCAAGTAGAATGTCCTTCGCCTCGTCCCCGCTGTTTGTGCGGGGTAACCATGGGCCTGTAGCGCAGTTGGGAGCGCGCCTCAATCGCACTGAGGAGGTCAGGGGTTCGAATCCCCTCAGGTCCACTGGGTAGACACCCGTACTGAAATGAACCGGGCCCATAGCGCAGTTGGGAGCGCGTCTCAATGGCATTGAGAAGGTCGGGGGTTCGAATCCCCCTGGGTCCACCTTATATTCCCTTCAGGGTATGCGAGAGCGATTAGAAAACCTAGTCGCTCTTGTGCTATAATGGCGAAAATACGTGGGCAGGTGATCGACTTGCCAGATAAAAGTCAAGACAGGAGTAGTAGGTCATCCCGTCAGCGAGTTGGGAAACGGGCATCGCCCGGGTGGAAGCCCAACGCAGCGCCCAGCGGGAGCGCAAATGCCCCGCAAGGGGTTGTAAAGACCGAACTCGCCTGTTACCCTGAGCGAAGTCGAAGGGAACTTGGTTGGTGAAATAAAGTAGCCATCCACGGGTGAGCCCGTTAGCGCAATCAAGAGCGGTTGAAGGTCACACTTCGACCGAATTTGGGTGGTACCGCGGAGAGAACTCTTCGTCCCAGATGTGGATGAAGGGTTTTTTGTTTTTAGCGGACAAGGGACCATCAAAGATGGTCAATGGTCCATCGTCCATAGTCAACCTGAAAGGAGGCATCAATGAAAAGCAGAATTCGAATCAATATCATCTTCTGGAAAGAAGGGACTCTTCTTCCGCGCCTCCTTCTTGCTTCGAACACAAAATGATGAGATACAACCAGGAGTCTCAACTCCTGATACTGCACAACCGGAACAGGTAATTGATGAGGAAAGAATGACGGAACCGAAAAATAACACCGTGGAAGTAAAAGATATTTCCTATAATCCTAAAGCTATCGAGCAGAAGTGGCAGGAAAAGTGGGAAGCGGATAAGTTGTACCGCGCCGTGATTGACGAGCGCCGGCCTAAACATTATGCCTTGACCATGCTGCCCTATCCCAGCGGGGACTTGCACATCGGTCACTGGTACGCCATGACCCCCTCCGACGCGCGGGCGCGTTATATGCGGATGAAGGGCTACAACGTCCTGTTTCCCATGGGCTTCGACGCGTTCGGTCTGCCGGCCGAGAACGCCGCGATCAAGGAAGGCGTCCACCCGATGAAGCGCACCTTCGAGAACATCGAGCGTATGCGCAAACAAATGAAGACGATGGGCGCGATGTTCGATTGGGAGCGCGAAGCGATTTCGGCGGACCCAGAGTATTACAAGTGGACCGAGTCGTTCTTTATCCTGTTGTATAAGATGGGGTTGGCATATCGTAAGCTGTCCGCCGTAGACTGGTGCCCTAAGGACAATACGACGCTGGCGCGCGAACAGGTGATCGGCGAGGATAGACGCTGCGAGCGCTGCGGGACACCTGTAATCAAAAAGGAATTGGAACAGTGGTTTTTCCGTGCCACCAAGTATGCCGACGAGCTGTTGAACTTCGACGGCATCGACTGGCCCGAGCGCGTCAAGACGCTCCAGACGAATTGGATCGACCGCAGTCAAGGCGCATCTGTGACCTTCAAGACTGAGATCGGCAACCACAATGTCGAGATCTTCACTACTCGCCCCGACACCTTGTGGGGTGCGACCTTCATGGTCTTTTCGCCGGAACATCCCTTGGTCGATGAGATCACCACGCCCGAGAACAAAGCCGCGGTAGCCGAGTACAAGCTGCAAGCCGCGCGCCAATCGGATATTCAGCGTGGCGCCTTGGATAAGGAGAAGACCGGCGTCTTCACCGGCAGCTATGCCATCAACCCGGTCAACAATGAGCGCATCCCGATCTGGATTGCGGACTACGTGTTGATGAGCTACGGCACGGGCGCGATCATGGCGGTCCCTGCGCACGATGAGCGTGATTTTGCCTTCGCCCGCAAATATGGACTGACAATACGCGGTGTTATCCAGCCAATCGGTGAGGATCTGAATAAATATATCGGTGAAACCGAGAAAAACCTGCGTCGGCTATATGACGCGGCTGAGGATGGGGGTGCCGTTCTATTCTTCGATGAAGCAGATGCTCTGTTCGGCAAACGCAGTGAAGTTCAGGACCGGGATGCAAAAACGAAGGTCATCGATATCAATTGGCTGTTGGATCATGTCAACAAAGTCTACATCGGTTCTGGCGTCATGGTGAACTCTGGCCCACTTAACGGGACCAGGGTCAACACCGAGAAGGGACGCAAGAATCCTGGCATCAGCAAGGTGATCGACTGGTTGGAGCGAGAAGGGATTGGCAAAGAGTCAGTCAATTATCGCTACCGTGATTGGCTGATCTCACGCCAGCGCTATTGGGGCGCGCCGATTCCCATGATCCATTGTGACATTCACGGATGGAACCCCGTGCGTGAAGACCAATTGCCCGTGCTGCTGCCCGAAGATGTGGAGTGGAAGCCAACCGGCGAGAGTCCGTTGAAACTGCACCCAACATGGAAGAACACCACCTGCCCTGTCTGCGGCGGGCCTGCGACGCGCGAGACTGACACAATGGATACCTTCATGTGCTCGTCATGGTACCACCTGCGCTATTTATCGCCGCATTATGAGAAGGGTCCGTTCGATGACACGGAGTACAACTATTGGATGCCTGTCGACACCTACACAGGCGGCATCGAGCATGCCACCATGCATTTGTTGTACACGCGCTTCTTCCACAAGGCATTGCGCGACGCAGGCATCACCGAAGGTAACGAGCCCATGATGCAGCTGCGCAATCAGGGTATGGTCCTGGGCGAGGATAATGAGAAGATGTCGAAGAGCCGCGGAAACGTGGTGGCGCCCGATGTGCTGGTGCAAAAATACGGTGCCGATACGGTACGCGCCTACCTGATGTTTTTCGCCCGCTGGGATATGGGCGCGCCATGGGATTCCCAAGGGATCGAAGGAACGGCGCGCTGGATTCGCCGGACCTGGACGCTGTTCACGGATCAAACGCCGCCGGTAGGTTCCTCCACTTTCAATCCACGAAATCTACGCCGAAAGCTTCACCAAACCCTGCGCCGGGTGACGCGTGATTTTGAAGACTTTGAGTTCAATACGATCATCTCCTCGTTGATGGAGCTGATGAATGAGATGTACAAAGCGCGCGAAGCTGGCGCGGTCGGCTCCCCGGAATGGGCTGAAGTACAGGATATTTACCTGCGCATGTTGGCACCCGTTGCCCCGCATATCGCCGAGGAGCTATGGACAAATCACCTGGGCAAGCCGTATTCCATTCACCAGCAGATGTGGCCGAACGTGGATGAGCAAGCTGCCAAGGAAGACTCGATCGAGTTGCCGGTCCAGGTCAATGGCAAGGTGCGCGATCGCATCACCGTTCCAGCCGAGGCGACGGAAAAGGACATTCGAACGGCCGCCCTGGCAAGCGAAGCGGTGAAGAAATACCTGGAAGGCAGAGAACCGAAGAAAGTAATCGTGGCACAGAAAAAGTTGGTAAACATTGTGATTTAAGATTCATATGCGCTGCCTTAAGATAACAGCGAAACAGCAGACCGAATCGGTTCGCTGTTTTGGATTATTACCGTAACACCTAAATCATTTTGCGAAAGCTTTCGGGAATGGAAAGATGGCTAGAGTGCCCTCCCGGTAGAAGCAGGTGCGACCGGCTTGGTGAAGGTCTTTTTCGCGATAACAATTCCTATAGTTATCGTATATATAGATAAGTGTTTACCCTACCTCCCGCTTGAACGCGTGGAAATGCGTGCTATAATTTAACAATTCACCCAGACAGGCGCTCTCACCAAAGGCGGTACGTCACAGAGCGAGCGTCAAACTTCCTTGCTTCATTACAACCGCTAAATTTTGTCACGCGCAATTGTTATTTCATCCCTGCACTACGCGACCGGGTAATTAGTAATTTATCAGTGAAGTAAAAATGACTATAAGTATTGCATTACCACGCCAAGCTATTTTGGAGGAGGCAACAGCCTCCGACGCTTCTTTGTTAGAAGCGGCCAGGACAATGAACAAAGATGCGCTTGTAAAGATCTTTGATCGCTATTCTCCTGCGCTCTATAACTATGCATTCCGTTTGTGCAATGATGCCATAACCGCCGACAACATTGTTGGGGATGTGTTTGCGAAATTATTGGATCAATTCTCGGCGGGAAACGGTCCGACAACCAATCTCCGGTCTTATTTATACGAGATGGCTTACCATCTCATCGTCGACGAGTCACGCTTTTCGAATCGGGTCGCGCCACTGGAAGTTGTAGACCTTTTGCAGTATGATGGGTACGCAGCAGCGGTCAGCCTGGAAAACCAGGTTCTGATCCAGACTGTAATGGTGGCGATCCGGAAACATTTGACCAAGGATCAGCGTCATGTAATTATTCTGCGTTTCTTGGAGGGCTTCAGCCTGATAGAAACAGCTACAATTATTGGAAAAGAAGTTACACATGTCAAGGTAATTCAAAATCGTGCAATTGCAGCTTTACGTAGAACCTTGGATGCACAGATAACAAAATGAAACATCGCTCCTCTCGAAAAAAACTCCTCCAAACACTTGAAGAGATGGGGTCTAATCAGGCCGCCTACCCGCCGGAATTAATGGCGGCTCGTCGCGCCGCGTTTATGGAGCAAATCTCGCAACGTACCGAAATGGACACTGCGGAGGAGTTATCGCCAGGGGACCGGCAGATTATCCAACTTTTACACAAACTTAAACTCGTGGAGCGTGAACAACCGTATCGGTTGCTGGCAATCCGGCGGTTGATATTCCGACGACAGATTACACAGGTTATTCGTCCAAGCTTTTGGCAAACTTTGCGTTCCGCTATCCAAGATAGGCTTAGCTTGCGGCCACGCACACTTTCCGGCTCCTCCATAAACCTGATGCTGACATCTCTTATGGCGTTGAGTTTTGCCGCGTTTGTCGGATTTATGGTGTTTGGTAGTCTGAATGCATCGGGAGGTCTTTCTAAAACTCACGATGAGGTTTCCCAAGCTCCTGCAGCGATCCTAGCTACCCTGACACAGCAGGGAAACATTGTTTGCAAGCCAGGTTATGCGCCTCCCCTGTGCTGGGCCGCCGACTTCGAGAAACCAAGCGATCTGACATTCCAAGGAAATGGATTAGCACGGCCCGCTGTTGCAAAAGACACGATTCCCGGGTATGGTGAGATCCACAATGCTTCTTATCTCAATGACGGTAAATATGGTCCCGGTGCTAGCTGGATCAGCGATAGCCCGAATAGCTGGATCAAGATCGATCTTGGAACGGCCACGACGATCAATACCGTCACCTTTGGGCGCGACCGCCTGGGGCAATTGCAAGGTCACGACCCTGGACAGTTCGTAATCGCAGTGGCGCTGTCGGATAACGTCTACGCTAATGGGAATAGCAACAATGACGACCACGAATATAAACCGGTCTTTAATTCGCGGGATACCGGGTTCAAGGGAACAGTTCCTGGTGGAGAGACGGTTGTGGCACAGTTTAACCCGACTGCCGCCCGGTATATCAAGATCACGTTCCAGAATGCCGGCACTGCCGTGGATGAAGTGGAAGCATTCCTGCAGCCACCTGTAAAAGCTGGCCCTGTGACCAAAGCCCCCAGAGTGCATCGATCAGACAATACTTCTACGCCTACTTCCAGACCGACAAGCACGCCGGTTCCAACCGATACAGCCACTCCTACTTCGACTAACACGCCGACTGCGACGTTGACGGATACGCCCACCCCGACTAACACCAATACGTCAACGCCCACACCAACCGACACCCCGGTCCCAACGAATACGCCCACGCCCACATCGACCGACACGCCCATCCCAACGAATACGTCAACGCCGATTCCGACCAATACGCCAGTACCCACAAACACATCCACACCGCTGCCTACCGACACAGCCTTTGTTGCGGAAAGGCCATTTATCGGTTTGACTC